>CALFWI010000283.1 GCA_937928615.1 uncultured Saprospiraceae bacterium
AATCAGGCCTATACTTACCCAGAACATCGGTGCGGCATAATCAAACTTTAATATTTTTTCGGTAATTAATTGCAAGGGGGGCAATGCTAGTTGAGCCAACAATAACCCAAGTCCAACCGATAGGAAAGTAATCATTCCTGCCTCTACCATAAATTGGGTGACCAAGGAGTTTTTACCAGCACCAATTGTTTTTCTTACCCCTACTTCCTTGGCTCTTTTGGCCGCTCTCGCAGTTGCTAAATTGACAAAATTGATACAAGAAATAATCAATAATAATAAGGCAGCAAAGGCAAACATTTGTACATATTCAATGCGACCTCCTGCTACCTTTCCCTGCTCATCGAATTGCCCATATAAATACCCATCTTCAAATTTCTGCACAATACAACCTTCTATCAAATCTCCTTCCTGTTTCGCTTGATAAATCTTTTCAATTTTTTGGGCAACCTCCTTCGCATTGCTATTTTTCGCCAATAATAAAGCACCCTGCACCCCTGAATTCCTCCAATCTAACATCCAATCATGTCGCTGCACAAAATTGTCCATGGAATAGATAAAATCTTGTTGGATAGAAGAACTAGCTGGAAAGTCTTTATACACTGCACTGACCGAAAAATCGCCTACATTTTTCAGGTTAATCGTTGCGCCAATAGCCATGGTGAGCCATTTATTCCCAAAAAAGTTAGTTGCGAGTGATTCAGAGATAGCAATGGCCATTGGTTTTCCTGCTAAATCTTTAATATCTCCAGCGAGTATGGGGAAAGAAAAAGATTCAAAATAACCTACATTGGCAGCAATACCCTTAGCTCTAAAGGTTTTTTCGCCATTATTTAAGGTCATTTCTTCGTCCCAACCAATGGCGATAAATTTTTCTACTTCTGGCAATTCATTTTTTATAGCCTGTAAAAGGGGATAAGGCACCTTATCTTGAATAGCTACCCTTCCATCTGCATAAGGAGTCGTTCGTTTCAGTAGAAAAAGTCGGTCACCATTTGCATGAAATTTATCGATATTCCATTCGTCTTGCACCCATAACAGCATCAACATAGTGACTGCTAAAGCAATGGCTAAACCTGAAATATTGATGAACGAGTAACTCTTTTGTCTAAAGAGATTGCGGGTAGCTATTTTAAGGTAATTTCCAAATAAACTAGGCATAAAAGTCGGTTTTAATCGCTTAAAAGAGGCTGGTCTACAAAATAATAGGACTTCTTTAATGTATAATAACTGAGCTTTTCGTTCTCCATATTTCTTTACTCGTATGAAAAATACTTCATACAAATCGCCCTGAATCTCGTCCAACAATTCTGGTGCGCAATACCACTCCAGCAATCGATTGGCCCATTTTGGTGGCGTACTATTTAACTCGTCAGGCTTTCTCTTATCCATTTTAAATATCTAGTTTTGGAATCAATGACCAGAGATGCGTTCTATTTTTTCGAATTTGAGCGATTACTTTATAACCATAAGGCGTCGCTTCAAATAGTCTTTTGCGGCGGCCTCCTCTTTCTGGGGTCGCCTCGCCCATGCTAGATTTTATCAGTCCTTTTGCCTCTAATCTTTTTAAAACGGTATGGATGGCGGGGATAGAAATACTGTTGTCCGTTTGCTTTTCGTAAGCCTCCGCTACAGAAACCCCATAGGCTTCTTCTACAATCATTACCATCAACAATACGCTTTCTTCTAAATGTCCTAAATTCTTTGCCATATTCTATATCATTAATATTTGTATAACAAACTTACAAAAAATATTTTTAATATCATTAACATTTGTATAAAAAATAAAATTAACAGGATATTATTCTACCATTTTCTAAAAAATAAAACAAGAGCACTTTGCCTCCTAATGCTTATGACCATCCGCTTTATGGTCTTCATTTTTTACATAATTCATCCCACAAACAGGGCATGTACCTTCTTTTGTGCTACCACTATCCGTACAATGCATTGGACAAACATATTCAGAAGTATATTCTTTTCCTTGTTTGTCACCAGCAGCATTGTCACTACCACAGGAAGAAAAGGCAATACCTGACACTAAAAAAGCCGTTGAAAAAAGTAAGGTTTTAAAAATTTTCATTATTTAAAATTGATTGATTAAAAAATAGTTAAGTGATGATAGATAATCAGAAAGAAAATTGATAATTTGAAAAGAAGTCAGATGCCAGACCGTTTATTACATAAACTGTCAGAAGTCAGAAATCACCCAATTAAATTACTGTATTCCAGGTATTTATACTAAGTAAATTAGGGCGAACGAAAAGTCGTTTTCCTAATGTGTAAAATGCTAACAATTAGTCTTTTTGGACTTCAATTTGCAGTAATTCTACCTTTATCCAACTAAAAAATAATGGAAAGCATAGAATTACTTGTTCAAGAAGTCAAAAAAATTAAAGATACCCGAAAAGCTAGAGGTCAACGCTACCGATTATATAACTTGCTAGCATTAATTATACTATCGGTTATTTCAGGGGCTGATGACTATGTAGCCATCTCGGCATATTGTAAAAGCAAAAAAGCTTTTCTAATTAAACATGGATTACTAGATGGTACTTAT
>CALFWI010000284.1 GCA_937928615.1 uncultured Saprospiraceae bacterium
GCGCAGCAAGTGATGAGTATGATGGAAGGAATGGTTATGCATCATTCAGCTTTAGAAAAAGATTGTAAGGCTTTTTTAATGAATAAATACGATGAGGTGATAAATAAATATTTGGATTTGATTATTATAAAAGAAAGTTAATAACCACACAATGAAGATAACATGAAAAATTGGGCAGGAAATATTACGTGGAATCCCTCAGAAATTGCTTATCCGACTTCGGAGGAAGCCATTCAGCAAATCGTCTTAAAAGCAGCCAATGACCGCAAGAAAATTAGAATAATAGGAACGGGGCATTCTTTCACCCCTTTGTGCAAAACGGACGATATCTTAATCAGTCTTGATAAATTTCAAGGCTTGGTCAATACGAATAAAGATAAAGTACAAGCTACTGTCAAAGCAGGAACAAAGCTGAATTATTTGGGGGAATTGCTCTTCAAAGAAGGCATGGCAATGGAAAATTTAGGAGACATTGATGTCCAATCTATTGCAGGAACAATTAGTACGGGAACACACGGTACAGGTAAAAAATTTGGCACGATAAGTACGCAAGTAATTGCTTTAAGGCTAGTGAATGGAAAAGGAGAAATTGTAGATTGTTCGGAAACGAATAACCGAGCTTTATTTAAAGCCGCTCAAGTTTCCTTAGGTGTTTTAGGAATTATTACCCAAGTCACTTTACAATGTGTGCCTGCTTATAAATTGGCTTTACAGAATCGTAAAGAAACCATCGCTGCCGTTTTGGGTAATTTAAAAGAACGAAACGACAATAATCGTAATTTTGAGTTTTATTGGATGCCCTATAGCGAAACCACTTGGACTAAAACTTCCAATATTGTAGAATCAGATGAACCAGATAAAATCAATTTTTTCAATTATTGGTCCGAGTATGTCTTAGAAAATTATCTATTTAAATTATTCTGTGAATATGCGACTTTATTCCCTTCTCAAAATGTAGCGGTTTCTAAATTAACTGCCAGTTCTATTTCAGATGTCAAAAAGGTCTATTATAGCCATAAAATTTATGCAACCCAGCGAATGGTTCGATTTAGAGAAATGGAATACAATGTGCCGAGGGAAGCTTTTGAAACGGTATTCAAGGAAGTGGTTAAAACAGTCAATTCTAAAAAATTTAATATTCATTTTCCCATTGAAAGTCGATTTGTCAAAGGCGATGACATTATGATGAGTCCAGCTTATGGGCGGGATTCCGCTTATATCGCTTGTCATGTCTATGCTAAAAAAGATTGTCGCCCTTATTTTGATGCTTTAGAAGCTATTTTTAGAAATCATGGCGGGCGGCCACATTGGGGAAAGATGAATACCTTAACCACTAACGACATAGTAGATTTGTATCCCGAATTTAGGACTTTCATGAAGCATCGAATGCAACAAGACCCAGATAATCTGTTTATCAGTCCTTATTTACAGCAATTATTAGGTAGTATTATTTAGGAATGGTTCAAAAATAAATTTACATTCCTCTACTTGTTCTTTTTTCCTTCTACTGCGTTAAAAAGCCTCGATAATACCCTGCATTGTCTACGTTTTTTGCCTTGTAGAAGAAAAAAATAACTAAGCATAGAAACGCAATTTATTAATGAACCATTCCTTAGTTCTCTTTCAAGTTATTTCTTGCATTTTATTGGGAAGAGTTGTAGTTAAAAATTTGGTTATAAAGAAGTCAGACGGAAAATTACAATTTTCTGTCAGCCGTCAGGTGTCGAACAGATGTAAAATCTCACTTCTGACTTCTATGATACTGGCTTCGCCAGATTAGGAATAAAATAATAGTTAACTAAGCATTCAAATTTTAGATATTCCATGCAAAACGATAAAAAAAATAGGTATTTCCAGCAGCTAAATCAAGCGCTTAGAAACTATGAACGGGCTATTCCTAGTCTTTTAATAGACTTGGATAAATTGGACAAAAATATTGCGGTTTTAAAGGAGTCCATTCCTGCTTCGATGGCATTTAGAATAGTCGTGAAGTCCTTGCCTTCCTTAGAATTGGTAGCGTATATTATGGAAAAAGCAGGAACGGATAAATTAATGGTTTTCCACCAACCTTTTTTAACCCATTTATCGGCTCATGTTGATGATAAAGCAGATATCTTAATGGGAAAACCAATGCCTATTAAAACAGCCGCTTATTATTATAAAAATTTACCCAAAAATAACCTGAATTTTAATCCCTATCAGCAAATTCAATGGTTGGTTGATACGGAGGAACGCCTGCAAGCATACATTGATTTAGCGAAACAATTGGGTCAAAAATTAAGGGTCAATTTAGAAATAGATGTGGGGCTTCATCGTGGCGGATTTGCAGATTTAACCGCTTTATCTAACGCCTTAACTTTAATACAAGCCAATGGAGATTGCGTCACCTTTAGCGGTTTAATGGGTTATGACCCACACGTTGTCAAATTGCCAAAAATAATTCGTTCGGCACAAAAAGCTTTTCAATTATCGGTCGATTTCTACCAACAATGTAAAGCTTTAATTCAAGAAAAATTCACTGCTTTGTGGAACGACAGTCTAACCTTTAATGGTGCAGGCAGTCCGACGATTAGTTTGCATAAAACAGAAAATTCCCCCTTAAATGATGTGTCCGCAGGGTCTTGTTTGGTTAAACCAACCGACTTTGACATTCCTACTTTAGAAAAATATGTACCTGCTTGTTATATAGCCACCCCCGTTTTGAAAAAATTCACAGGGACAACCATTCCTGCCATGGAAAGTATGAAAGGCGTTTTAAATCAACTCGATAAAAGTAATCGCCAATCTTATTTTATTTACGGTGGCTTTTGGAAGGCGGATTATTGTTACCCCATTGGTACTAAACCCAATGGGCTATTTGGCAATTCTACCAATCAAACGATGCTAAATGCACCTCCAAACACTAAATTAGCCGTGGACGATTTTGTGTTCTTACGACCACATCAAAGCGAATTTGTGTTTTTGCACTTTGGGAATATATTGCCGATTAGCAATGGACGTATTAAATCAGCTTGGCAGCTTTTGAAGAATTACTAATCTGTTTATCAAATCGGTTGTTTTTTTTTAACATCGACTATTGGTAATGGAATAGTTTGTAAGTATTTTAAAGTTGCTGGTTGTTCTACGATAACTAGCAACCAGCAACTATATCCTATTTCCCCTTTGTTGGTTTATTCGTAACCTTTAGCATAATCGTAGCCGTCATCACCTCTACCCCATCCGTATTGGTCACCGAAACAAAACAAGGCACTTCACTTTGTTCCCAATTTGCATCCGACAAATCGCAAGTGGCTGTTAAATTAGTCGTTGCTTTTTTGAGATAAGCGACTTCCATGCCCATTGGAATCCATCTTCGATGATTCGGGATAGAAGCTTCCGTACAAATGCCCATGGCATATTCACATAAATTACACATGGCAATCGCATGAACGGTCTTCAAATGATTGTGAATCGCACTTCTTTTACGCATGTTGACCTTAATAAAATTAGCACGCAGTTCTTCGACTTGTGGGCCAATGGTCGTAAAATAGGGCGCTTGTCGGGATACCATGTAAGAAAATAATCTTTTGCCAAATGGGTATTTTTGGACTTTATCATACATTTTTAAAACTCGATTCATCGTTAAAATTTAGGCTATTTCTTTATGTGCGCCATCACAAAATGGAGGCGTTTTAGTCAATTTACAAGTACACCAAGAAACTTTCTTAGCCGTATCAAATTGCATTTTAATAGGTTTCATTTTTGACCCATTATGCGCACCGTCACAAAATGGTTGATCAGCACTATAACCACAACTACACCACCAATATAATTTATCTGGCTCAACCGTTGCTCTTAATGGTGTTTTCAAAGTAGTTTTTTCTCTTTTAAATCCATTGCCAATATCACTATTCGGTTTATCTGACTTAATAATTGGCCAATATAAATGCGCTGACCAATGGTCTTTGGGGTCATTCTCAATACCAAATTCAAGCGGATATTGTCGAGTAATTAAAGCTGTTCCAAAAAGAATATCCCAGAAGAAGAATAGGTTACTAAAATTACCATTGGGGTTACTGATGCCATCTTTAGCAGATTTTCCGTGGTGGGCAAAATGAGTGGCGGGTGTGGAAATAGTTCTTTCAATAATCCAAGCGAGTGGATGTAAGTATTTATGTTCATACAACCAACTATCCCAACGAGCATCACTATGTGCGCCGACAATTACAATGTATTTTAAAGCCAAACTCCAAGCTACGGCAATCCCAAACCCCAAATAAGTCATCACTGCCAAAAACCAGATATTTGGAATCAAGATGACATAAAATATATTCTCTCTAAACGTTACCAAAACGCCCATTTCTGGCGAAGAATGATGCGGTCTGTGTAAATTCCAAAGCCATTTCCATTCATGTGCTTTTCGATGATACCAGTATTGGATAAAATCTTCTACCAACATGATAAGCGGCAGGCTATACCATAAGCTAATATGACTATAATTATTTTCTAGTTGCGGAAAGAATTGCAACATCAGAAAGGTAGTTATCAGCACAATCATCGGTTTGGAAACGGTAGACGCATGGACAAAACTCATGATTTCAATCCACCAATCATCTTTAGTCCGTTTAGAGTTTTTATAGAGTCCACCAAAGGCTTCTAAAATGCCAAACAATAGCATTAAGCCTGCTATAAAAGGCCCATTAAATTTTTCTATATCAAACATGGTGTAAGGTTTTAAGCCGATTTATGGGTAAGGGTTTATCGCTTAAAGGTACACTTTTTTGGAAAGGATAAGGAATTGTAAATTGATATTTTAGATTATTTAATTTATTTAGTAACGGATAAATAATAACTTGGACATCTTCTTTTAACGCCCCATGAACCCGCCCGCATACGCAGTCGTGCTGGTTTGTTAACCCACGAATTATAGTTGTCTATTTTATTTTTTCAGGCTCTAAGTAATTTCATTTGGTTAACGTAACTTGGATTATTATTTCAAATATTCATGCTTCACCCAATCTACTTCCATCACCCATTCACCCTCCATCGGTGAATCTGTAATTTTGGCGTAATTTAAAATAGCAAACATAGGTTCAGGGTATTTATCTCCTTCTCCTGCGCTTCGATGTACTTCTTTGCCGTCCACTTTAAAAACTAAATCACTATCCTCCCATTCTACCGCATATTCGTGGTATTCTTCTAAATTAGCGGGTATATCAGTACGCATAGTCCACCAGTCACCTTTATCACAAGTATCTAAACTATGAATAGGTCCCGTCGTAAAATGGTCATCCTTGGCATCTCCATGATGTTCAAAAATATCAATTTCACCTGAACCAGTCAAAGGCCAACAAATATTTTCATTGGCTTCTTGCACTGGTGGTTCATTATTCTGAGCCCCCAAAATCCACCAAGCAGGAAACATACTCGCAACATTACTTTTTTGTAGTTTTAATTTTGCAGTCCATCTACCTTTAATGAATTCTTTACGGTTTTTGGAAGCAATCCGACCAGCAACATATTGTGTTTCAGGATGTTGCTTACCATGCTTATCCATATTATCACAATTGATTTTCTCCCCGACATTAATGACTTTTATTTTTAAAGTCCCCTCACTTACTTCTCTTGTGCCATGCGCATTATCAGGCACATAACATTGCTTTTCATTATTGACCCAGATTCGCTGATCTTGCCAATTTTTTTCATTAAAAGTCTCAAAATCATCAAAAAAATCCGTTTCCCATGCTTTTGCTATGGGCGTATTTTCTTTCGCTTTTTTCGGCGCTTTATTTTCATTGGTACAACTCATTGCAAAAAATAAAACTGCAATTGCTAAAATAGTTAAAGGGTATTTCATTTTTTATTTATAATTATTTAAAAATCAATGTAGTCGCTAAATTCATTTCTTGCAACGAAAGGTTATAGCTATTTATTTCTTAAAAAGTCCCCCAAGCATCATCATAAAAAGCACCAATAGAACACTATGAATGGTAAGTCCAAGTTGAAAACTCTCCGTTAAAGCTAAACCTTTATAGCAAGCATAAGCTGCAAATCCATTATAACAAATAAATGCAAGACTCAATCCAATTCGAGCGGTTCTATCTTTCGTAAAAAAGCCAAAAACAGCAGCAATAGCTATCGACAAAAGCGCCGCTCCAAAAAGAAAGACAAAATGCATACTTTCTGGCGTCATAAATTCCCCTCCAAACCGAGCATTAATGGAAGCTGGCGTCGAATTAAAGGACCGAATAGCGCCAAGTAATTCAAAAAAGGCGAAGAGGAGGAAGGTAAAACGTAAATATTTCATTTTCTCTTGTTGATTTTTAGAGGTACTAATCCTAATTCAAAAGCCTCACCAGTCCTATTATTTGGTAAGTCTAAATATTCATGTTCCGTCTTTGTATCATCTGTTCATGAATTCAACCTTTAGAAAAACAGGTTGTACAGGTTAAGCTGATTGGGCTGATTTAATACGGATTTTTAAGTAGTGATTCAAAAATCCGTATTATCCGCCTAATCTGCCCCATCCGTACAACCTATAACGACTAATTAGCCCTCAAAATTTATCTATATCCATCGAATGAATTTCTATAAATCAAGGACAAATTTCGTCGGTATATTTAGGGTGTCTATTTTATTCTTTATTTTTCAAAACCTTATAAGCAATTCGTTCCCCGTTTTCTGATTCCAGCACTAGGAGGTAACTACCATTTGGCACATCACTTAAATTGACCGTTTCTTGAATACGCTGGGTATTCCCTAAGTCTTTCTTTAGAACGGTTTGTCCCAATAAATTAACCAACTGTAGAGAGACATTTTGCTTTGTTTCTAAATTTCCTTTGACAAAAAATACGGCTTGAGCAGGATTTGGAAATAATTGAAAATCAGTAATTGGTAAAATATCATTGGTATTGGTCAAGAAGGAAAATTCAAACCAGTTGATATTAAATGGGGCCGCAGTAATAAGGATTCTAAGTTGTAATTGACCTGCGGGTAAGGCAACGGATGCCGTTGTATTGGTCCATGTTTGCCAACCACCTGTGGCTGGAAAAGTAAGATTTTTTAAAGGCGTAGCATTGCCATTCGCATCAATCAATTGCATCTCCACTCCTCCCATTTCACTTTCTGAGGCAGTTCTAAAATCGACTTGGTAGCTGCCTGCTTGTGCGACATTGATAAAATAATCTAAATAATCGTCCGCATCTAAAAAACCAATATTTTGCCCACCACCAGCATCTGTTGTATTTTCTAGTTCTACACCAACTTGCGTTTCATAAGCCTCCGCTTCTATTTTTCCAGGAACAGAAAGGTATTGAATTCCTGGAGGAGCAGATAAATAAGTAAACTCGAACCAATTGATATTAAAAAGCGGTTGTTTAATAACCACTCTCAGTTGTAATTGACCTGCTGGTAAATTAACGGATGCCGCCGTAGTCGCCCAGGTCTGCCAACCACCTGTAGCTGGAAAAGTAAGATTTTCCAAAGAAATAGCATTGTCATTTTCGTCAATCAATTGCAACTCCACGCCTCCCATTTCGCTTTGTGCGGCAGTTCTAAAATCAACTTGATAAATACCTGCTTCTGCGACATTGATAAAATAATCTAGGTAATCACCGTTGTCCAAGAAGCCTATATTTTTCCCACCGCCATCGTCCGTTGTATTTTCCAATTGGATGCCTGATTGTGCGAAATAATCTTCTGCCTCTACTCGACCGGGAACAACATGAATAATCGCTACCTTATTCTGTACAGGTTGTCTAACAAATCCATTCAGGTTGGTGCCATCGGTTGCTTGAATTTGATTACCAACGTAAGAAATCGTAAGGACATCTTCTGAGCGAAAAGTTTGATTAACGGTAAAAGTAACCACTCTTGAATTGTCCGTATCTAAAATGGCGTTGCTGATTGATGCTAAATTACCATTGACAAAAATTTGAAAATCAGTATTGGGATTTACTAAATCCGTTAAACGTTTATTCAAACTCAATCGAATGGTCTGGTCGTCTAAAGTAGTAGCTGCCACAAATGCTGTTGGAATAATGGTACTTTCACTAACTTTTGTAAATTCGAAACTGTTGACATTAAAACCAGATGCGTCCACGTAAAATCGGATTTTTTTATCTTCAGGTGTTAATACAATATTGCTCGCAGTAGCAGTCTCCCAATTTTGCCAACCGTCTGTTCCTGAAACGTTCACAATAGGGGAAATTGCCCCTTCTCCAATGGCAAAATGGAATTGTCCACCATCACCACCAGAGGCAACCCTTACATTAGCAGCATACACCCCACTTTCCGTAATATTTACATCATATTGCATCCATTCATCATTCGCCAGCCAGCCTACATTATAGCCATTAGAATTAACATTATCTTCCGTTTTTTCAATATCTACGCCATCATTTCTATAAGTCCAGCCGCTATTCCAAGCCGTAAAATTCCCTGTAGATACTCTAAAATCAGCAATATCCACATCAAAATAGGCTTCGCCAACTATGCCCATATCATAATCCGTCGCATAGACTACTCCCGGGATGGTTTGCGTATTAAAAGGAACCGTAGCCGTAGAAGTTTGCTGCCGAAACATGGCGTCAATCACATCTTTTTGGTAAATACAGTTTTCAATTTTTAAACCTTCTGTAATCTCCATTAAAGCCGATTTGGCAAAAGCAGCTGATGGTTTAGTACCATTGCCATTCCAATAGTCCAATAACGTTTGGTAGTCATCCGTTTTCACAATAGATAAAGGACCAGCAATAGATTCAATCTTTTTCATCGGCCAAACTGCCCAACCAATACCATTGCGCTCAAATAAGTCGATAGCGTCTCTAAACCAAGGATTAGAATTTTCGCCCCATTCTCCAAAATATAAAGGCACATTATAATTATTCTGAAGGTCTAAAACCCATTGAATAGAAGCTTGGTCATTGATTGACCAATATTTGTGCGGGCTGTAAACTAAATTATCATCCCATGGTGGTGTTAAGTTTGTAAAATCATTGGCAAACCAATTGCCTTCAATAAAGATAATATGCTTGGTATCTACTTCCCGAATGGCGGCAGTTATATCTAAATATATTTGTTTGAGTGGAGCATTGTTCGTCATCGCCCAATTGGTTTCGTTAATCAAATCATAGCCTCCAATCCAAGGTTCGTCTACATATCTTTCTGCTAATTTTTTCCACAAAGCCACCGTTTTTGCTTGATTGGCTTCACTTTCCCAAAGACTTGGTTTAGCAGGGTCATAATCCGAAATTCCTTCATCCTTTCCTTGCCCACCTGGTGTTGCATGCAAGTCTAAAATCACATACATTTCATTTTCTTTACACCAACTAATCAAACTATCTGTCATTTCAAAACCTCTAGTCAGCCAAGTATTTTCGCCTGCAACGGGTTCGGCTTCAATTGGAAGGGTATATAAATTATAATGCATTGGCAATCGAACAGAATTAAATCCCCAAGCCTTCAATGAATCAATATCTGCTTTCCGAACATGATTGGCAAACCAAGCATCGTAAAATAAATCGGTGTCCGCTTGACCAATTAATTCTTCTATACTATTTCTAATTTTATGTTGAGCATTGGCAAAGCTTGCTGTTTGTAACATATAGCCTTCTTGCAACATCCAACCACCGAGTCCCATACCTCTTAGGATAACGGTTTCTCCATTTTCATTAACGATATTTTTGCCATCTGCACGCAAATGACCTTGCGCATTTGCTTGGAAATTAGAGAATATAAAAAAGATACTTAAGAGAAAGTAAAGGTTCTTCATAATATTTATTTTTAGTTAATATCAATTAGTTAGTATTTATTAGATAGTCAGATTGAAAATTGATAATTACGTGTCGGACATAGGCTGTTCAAAATGTGGGGGTTTTTCCAAAAAACTTCCCCCACTTTTTAAATCAATTGTAAAATAATTCTTAGAATAAGTTCCCTAACTTTTAGAACTATTCTTTAAAAGGTCAGCTATTTATCGTATATTCTATTTGACTTAGAATATAAGCCTTACAACCCTTTAT
>CALFWI010000285.1 GCA_937928615.1 uncultured Saprospiraceae bacterium
TGGTAAATCTGTTCCTTTTATCATGACTTTTTTGGGCAGTACACTAGTTGAGATTACCCGATTCGCTAATCAAAAAGAAAAACAAGCTAATGCGTCAGAAAAAGAAAAACTGAATACAGAATTAAAATTTCTAAAATCTCAAGTCAATCCTCATTTCCTTTTTAATGCCTTAAATAATATTTACAGCTTGGCGGTCATGCAAGCACCACAAACTCCCGAGAGTGTAATGCAGCTTTCCGAAATACTTAGGTATATGGTCTATGATGCTAATGAGAAAAAAGTACCTTTGAAAAGTGAAATTAATTATATTAAAAATTTTGTCAATTTAAAATTATTGAAAGATAGTAGAGGGATGGATGTTGAAGTCGATTTAGGTACGCCATCTGAAAATTTAAGGATTGCTCCATTGCTATTGATTCCTTTTGTAGAGAATGCTTTTAAGCATAGTAAAATTGAAAATTTGAAAAATGGATATATTAAAATCAATTTAATTACCGACCCTCAATGGATAGCATTTAAAGTGGTCAATAGTGTTCCTGAAGATAATTTTACGAAAGATGAAGTAGGTGGAGTAGGCTTAGAAAACACTAAAAAACGTTTGGAACTACTTTATCCCGATGGAAAACATCAATTAATGATTAACCCGACCGATGACCGTTTTGAAGTCATTTTAAAAATAGCCCTCAAATGAAAAAACTGACCTGCCTCATTGTGGACGATGAAGAACTAGCAAGAAACCTCGTAGAGAATTACATCAATCGAGTACCTCATTTAGAAGTGGTGGGGAAATGTGCAGCGCCTCTGGAGGCGATGCAAGTGCTACAAGAAAAATCGGTAGACATGATGTTTTTAGACATTCAAATGCCTGGATTGACAGGGATAGAATTTTTAAAAACGCTTTCGCAAAAAACCTTAGTTATTTTCACCACCGCATATAAAGAATATGCTTTAGCAGGTTTTGATTTGGATGTGGTGGATTATTTGCTCAAGCCATTTCGGTTCGAACGTTTTTTACAGGCGGTGAATAAAGCGGGTAAATTATTGAAAAAAGAAAGCAATCAAATAACTCCTGTGGGGTCCGTTTCCAAAATTGAAAAAGAGGAAAAGGAAAGAGCGTATATTTTGGTGAAATCTGATTTTAAAGTATTTCGGATTTTTTACAAAAACATTATATACATCGAAAGTAGAAAGGAGTATGTGACCTTTCACACTTCAGATGGGCGTACCCTTTCTTTGGGTTCCTTGAAAAAATTACAACAAGAATTACCTACGGAGCATTTTATGCGAATTCATAAATCTTTCATTGTTAATATCAAAAAAGTTAGTGCTTTAGAAGGAAATATGGTTCATATTGGAGTTGAAAAATTGCCAATCGGAACGAGCTATCGAGCGGAAGTTTTGCAGCGATTATTTTAGGCCTATTCTCAAATAATAGACGCAGAAAATGTGATTGTTATGGAAAAAGGGAAAGTCATAGAAGAAGGTACGCACGAAGAATTATACGATAATGAAAGTACTTATCACGAAATTTTTAATGCGATGGCAAATAGCCTGAATATTGATAAGATTACAAACACTTTGAATGAATAATTTAACTAAAAAAACAAGTAGCTAATGAACATTAAATGTCTTTTAATAATTTTAGTAGCTTTCCTATCGAGTTGTGAAAGTGATACAAAAACAAGTACTGCAACAACAGATATTGCAGACGTGCCAACAATATACAAGGGAACAGCAAGTATTACGCAGGGATTGGCAACGACAACAGCAGAGCATATTTTCAAATGCGATAGAGGAAGAAAAACGGATGTAGGAGAAATTACCTCATTGGATGGTAAGAAATGGACGGTTCCCGCCAATACTAATTTTCAAAATGATGATTTTCCCTTTGCGCCTGATTTGCATAATACTTGTAACGGCAATACGTATTCCGATGCTCAAACTGCCTTATCCAATTTAGCCGATTCTAAAGTTATTAATATTGAGGAGGCTGGTGAATTATTTACCGCTTATGTTTTTGGGGATAACTATTTTGAAATGTATGTGAATGGCGTTGCAATAGGGAAAGACCCTGTACCGTTTACGCAATTCAATTCTAATGTAATCCAATTTAGGGTAAAGAGACCATTTACGATTGCCATGAAATTGGTAGATTGGGAAGAACATCTAGGTGTTGGATGTGAGCCTAATAGAGGCAAATCCTTTCATGCTGGCGATGGCGGAATGGTTGCGGTCATAAAAGATGCTCAAAACAACATTATTGCTACAACAAACGAGAATTGGAAAGCACAAACATTCTATACCGCTCCTATTTTGGATATCAATTGCGTATCTGAAGATGGCGCCTACCGATATTCTAAAAGTTGTGATACAAATGGCGGGCAAGACGGTACTTCCTTTTACGCTCTGCATTGGGAAATTCCGACCGACTGGATGAGAACCAATTTTGATGATGCTAATTGGCCTAAGGCTACGACTTATACCAATAAAACAATTGGCGTAGATAATAAACGGGCGTACACTAATTTTACGAATATTTTTGATGATAACACGGATGATGCAAAATTCATTTGGTCCACCAATGTGGTTTTGGACAATGAAGTTTTGGTACGTTATACCGTTAAATAAAAATTATGAAACAGCTTATTCTTATTTTTTTAATACAAATAATCTCCTTCCCTTTATTGGCGCATGCAGGTGGTCATGGGACACCAAGTAAGACTTGGGAGTTAGAAAAAGAAGGCGTGGTTCTTCAAGCGAATTTTATTCAAGCGAAAGATGGAGTGGTTTATCTAAGGGATGAAAATCATGCTATTCTTGAATTTAGTATGGAAAATTTTTCCAAAAAAGACCAACAATATATTTCAGCTAAATCTAATTGGATACAAACCGCAAATACAACCAACGAGTTTAGCTATGCTTACTCGCCCAATTTTGCGCAATGGTTTATTATTGTAGGCATTTTTATGGTCTTGTTTTCTATTTTTCGTTTTGTAAGTCAAGGTCATAGTGTTCAATTTGTGTATGGCCTATTAGGTTTCGCTTTGGTAATGGTAGGTTGTGAAAATACATTTTTTTCTGAACCGGAAGATTTAGCAGTTTTAAGTACAAAAGTACCTGCCAATAAGGTCGATTTTTTGACCTCCATCTTTGGTGTTTTCGAGGATGTAAAGACTCGACACGATGACCAATATTTTTATATTGAATCAGACGGAATCCCAGAACATGAAATGATGACTGGCATTACCAATTGGCAACAACAAGTTCCAATACGTCATGATTATACTGGCGAGAATAGTTGGGCAATTCCGATACAACCGCAACTATTAGTCGAGCCGCTTTCTGCTAAGACTAATTTTATGAAAGGAGCAATAGCTATAGCAGCCAATGGAATTCCTATTTTTAATCCGCTGAATAATCGTGGTGAAGATGCCAATGCTATTGGAGAATTGGACCGTTGGGGCGGACATTGTGGAAGGGCGGATGATTACCATTATCACTTAGCACCAACACATCTTCAAGCACAAGTCGGAGCAGATAAACCGATAGCTTATGCGTTGGATGGTTTTCCTGTTTATGGGGAAACGACCGCACCTTTGGATGAATATTTAGGCCGATTTAATCCAGATAGTTCTTATCAATATCATGCTGTTAAAGAATATCCATATTTAATAGCTGGAATGCGCGGGAAAGTAACATTCAATCCTAGGACAAAAGCACCTGAAAACGAAATTATGCCTCAAGCAAAAACTAAAGGTGTGCGACCAGCTCTTCGACCTTTGAGAGGTGCAGCAATTACTAGTTTTAAAACTATTCAACCTAATCAGTATGCTTTGACCTATACGCTCGATGGAAAAACGTTTGTAATTAATTATGGATGGGAGGAGAGCGGAATGTATAATTTTGAATTTGTGAATCCTGATGGTACAAAGAAACAATCATCTTATCAGCATACCAATAGGCATTAAAAAGACTATCTTTTAACCTATTTTTTTCAATAGACTTGCGTCGGTTTAAGAAAACGAG
>CALFWI010000286.1 GCA_937928615.1 uncultured Saprospiraceae bacterium
AAGAGTTGAATAGCTTTCTGAATGATATTTTGACGCGTTTTGCTCAAAGAATTTGATTTATTTAAAACATTGTTAGCGAATATTCGCTACAAATATAATGAATTTTATTAAAAATAGTTCCGTTGTACTAATTATTTTTAAAATATTAGTATCAAAAGATAAGCTAAGTCTGTTTTTTTAGTAATAGAATCATATTTAATTAATTCCACAAAGGTTATTATGGGAATAAAAAGCAGTGATTTTTTAACTTGTAAACAGCCGCTTTCCGATAAATTCCTAAGTTTCATCCATATTTTCTATTTCTTTTAAAAGAGATGACTAATTTTGTTTATTGAATTAAAATGGCTGTTAGTAAACAAAATTTATTCGTATGAAACTTAAATACTTTTTTCTAAGCTTTTTTCTATTAGTCGGTCTTACTGCTTGTGAAAATGTCAATCCGAATTTCCAAGAAGAGGCCAAAAATGCAGAATTCCTACATCGCTCTATGAAACAGTTGACCGATGTGATTGTGCATGATATTTTTTCTCCACCACAGGCTAGTCGGATTTATGCTTATAGTAGTATTGCAGCTTATCAGGCAAGTGTATCAGATTACGCCGAATACAAAACATTAGATGGGCAATTAAAGGAATTAGCCAATACACCTCAACCAGAAAAAGGAAAGGAATACTGTTTTCCACTAGCAAGTGCACATGCCTTTTTGACGGTTGGAAAAGCATTGATTTTTTCTGAGGATAAAATACAAAAGTTCCAAGATGAATTATATGCAGAGTTTACCGCTTTAGAAATGCCATCTGCTACTTATAAAAGGTCGATAGCTTATGGCCAACAAGTAGCCGACCATATTTTGGCTTGGGCAGATAAAGATATGTATAAACAAACTAGAACTTTTCCTAAATATTCTATTCCAGAAGACCCAGGACAATGGCGACCAACCCCCCCTGATTATATGGATGGGATTGAGCCGCATTGGAAAAAGATTCGTCCGTTTACTTTAGAATCTGCTGACCAATTTCCTCCACCTCCACCTACGCCTTATGAAGAAGACAAAAGCAGCCTTTTCTATAAAGAAATGATGGAAGTTTACACGGTTTTAGATGAAGAAAAGGAAGAAAAAATTGCCATTGCAGAATTTTGGGATTGTAATCCTTATGTGTCCCATCATAAAGGACATGTCATGTTTGCCACAAAAAAAATTACGCCTGGTGGTCATTGGGTGAATATTGCGGCATTAACGGCAAGAAAGACCAAAGCGAATTTTATGAAATCCGCAGAAAGTTATACTTTGACGACGATAGCTTTAGCAGATGCTTTCATTAGTTGTTGGGATGAAAAATATCGCTCTAAATTGGTTCGTCCAGAAACGGTGATTAATCGAATGGTAGATGAAGATTGGGCACCTGCTCTGCAAACACCGCCTTTTCCAGAATATACAAGTGGACATAGCGTCATTTCTAGAGCCGCAGCAGTTGCCTTGACGAGTATTTATGGGGATAATTTTGCCTTTGATGATGATACCGAAGAGGAATATGGTTTACCCACTCGTTCTTTTAAATCCTTTTTAGAAGCATCAGACGAAGCAGCCGTTAGTCGTTTATATGGTGGCATTCATTATGCGCCTGCTTGTTTTAATGGCGTCTCGCAAGGAGAGAAAGTAGGCGATTTTGTGGTGAGTAAAGTTAAATTGAAAAATCCGATTGGGATGCATGAGTAGCTTATAATTTTGAATTAATTAGATGCTAATAGAAATGTCTCTTTCAAATACAAAATTGGAAGAGACATTTTTAGTTACTACCTATCAAGAAGAATGGAACTAAAATAATCCTGTTGCGGTTAGTGCTATTAGATTATTTTCAAAATAATATAAAATCAATTGCCTTCAACAACTTCAAAAACATATCGGGTAGTGCTCCAAATCCATTTTTTTGGACAAGCTATCCACGTATAATGCCGACCTACCTAAAATAAACAGTCGCGGAATACTGTTTACTCTATTTTTTACTATTTTTTATAGCTATTTTTGCATTTCTTAAAAAAAGAAATACTATTCACACCTTAAAAAAGGTAAGTACTGATTCATTGAATAGCGTTTTGGGCGATAACAACTGCTTAAACGCTACAATCATTCAATCCTTATCAGGGGTGGTCAAACACTATATTATACATCATCATGAAAGAACCTAAACGTTATTTAGTCACTTCTGCCTTGCCTTATGCAAATGGTCCATTACACATTGGCCACTTAGCAGGTGCTTATTTATCGGCAGATATTTTTGTGCGTTTTTTACGATTAAATGGAAAAGATGTAGTCTACGTTTGTGGTTCGGATGAACACGGTGCGGCGATTACGATTCGAGCAAAAAAAGATGGGACGACTCCACAAGCCATTGTAGATAAATACGATGAATTAATTAGAACGACTTTCGAAAAGATAGGCATTTCCTTTGATATCTATCATCGGACTTCTGCGCCCATTCATCATGAAACGTCGCAAGAATTTTTTAGAACCCTGAATCAAAAAGGGGAATTTATAGAACAAACCAAAGAACAATACTTTGATGTTGAAGCTAATCAGTTTTTAGCAGACAGATATATTATAGGGACTTGCCCAAAATGTAGCCATACCGAAGCTTATGGGGATCAATGTGAAAACTGTGGTTCTACTTTAAGCCCAACCGAATTAGTTGACCCTCGTTCTACTTTAAGCGGTGGAAAACCTGTTCTAAAATCAACCACTCATTGGTATTTACCTTTAGACAAATACGAAGCTTGGTTAAGAGAATGGGTCGAAACAGGAAAATTGGAAGGGGAACTGTTACATTATCCAGAAGACTGGAAAAACCATGTTTTGGGACAATGTAAATCTTGGTTAGACGGTGGTTTACAGCCTAGAGCAATGACCCGTGATTTGGATTGGGGCGTAGATGTGCCACAAGAGATTGAAGGCTCGGAAGGCAAGAAATTATACGTTTGGATGGATGCGCCAATTGGCTATATTTCTGCCACCAAACAATGGGCATTGGATAATGGAAAAGATTGGGAACCTTATTGGAAGGATAAAGAAACTGCTTTAGTCCATTTTATTGGTAAGGATAATATCGTTTTCCACTGTTTGATTTTCCCTGCGATTTTGAAGGCACATGGCGATTATATTATTCCAGTGAATGTGCCTGCCAATCAGTTCTTAAATTTAGAAGGTCGGAAATTATCGACTTCTAAAAATTGGGCAGTTTGGGTGCATGAATATGTGGCAGAATTCCCAGGTAAAGAAGACGAATTGCGCTATAACATGATTAAAAACATGCCTGAACAACGGGATAGTGAATTTACTTGGAAAGGCTATCAAGAATCGAATAATAATGAATTGGTGAATAATTTAGCTAATTTCATTAATCGGGTTGTCGTTTTGACCAATAAATATTACGAAGGTGTGGTGCCAACGATTGACCAAGATGTACAAATTGTAGATTCTTCTAACCAGATTGAAATGTCTTATCAGGAATCTGAATTAGTAGATTTGCATGATAAGTTACAAGACCTTGGGCAACATATTCGTACTTACGAATTTAGAGCCGCCTTAAAAGTCTTGATGGAAATTTCTTCTACAGGTAATCAATTACTACAATTCAACGAACCGTGGAAGATGATAAAAATAGATGAAGCGCCTGTAAAAGTAGTCATGAATACTGCCTTACAAGTAGTCACTGCGTTAAGTGTGGCTTGTCGTCCATTTTTGCCTTTTACGTCGGATAAAATTCGAGACCTTCTAAACTTACCTCATTTAAAAGATGAGGGGGAATACATGGATATATTGAATAAATTATCTGAAGGGGAAGTCTTGATTCCAGATGGGCATAAAATTGGTACACCAAATCATTTGTTTACCAAAATTCCTGATGACGTCATTGAGGCGCAAATCGCTAAACTAGAGGCTGCGGATAAAGCGAATAAAGGCGTGGAATATGCACCTGTTAAAGAAACGATTTCTTTTGATGATTTCACCAAATTAGACATTCGAACAGGGACTATTTTAGCAGCTGAAAAGGTCAAAAAAACCAAGAAGCTATTAAAAATAACCGTCGATTTAGGTTTCGAAGAAAGAACGGTCGTTTCAGGTATCGCTGAATTTTTCAAGCCCGCAGACATCGTTGGACAACAAGTTGTCTTATTGGCTAATTTAGCACCTCGTAAACTAAAAGGTATCGAATCTCAAGGAATGATTTTGATGGCAGAGAGCCCTGATGGGGAATTGGGTTTTGTGAGTCCTAGTGAAGGAATAGGAAATGGATTCATTGTAAAATAAATCATTGGAGTGTTAAGTGCTGTTTAGCATCCTATCACAAAATATAAAAGTCGTTATCATTAGAAATAATGGTAGCGACTTTTTTATTACTTGAAGACTTGGTGTCTACCTTTTGAAAATTGCGTATTGAAAATTTGAAATTTAAAATTGACAACTCCCACCATTTTAACATAAAAAAGCATCTAAAATAATTGAACAACCTACTTTTTAGTTTTAAATTTGGCATATTCCCAATAAAAAGAATAGAGATTAAAGACCATTTCATTGAGAGAATAGAGATTAATGCTCTGTAAACAACTCAATTAAATTGGAAAGAACTAGTGCAGAAAAGTATTTTTTTGCTTTTTTTTTACCTCCACACTCTATTCGGAATAATCAGTCCAAATTTCAATTTTGCCAATGAAATACCTTATTACTTTTTTACTGAGCTTCACGCTTTTTACTGGACATACTCAAAATGTCGATGGCACTTGGGAAGGCACGATTACCTTGGAACGACCTGGTCCACAAACAGAACATAAATTTCAATTAGTCCTTAAAAGAGAAGGTAAAAAAATAAAAGGAACTGCTTATATTTTCTACGAAGACCAACCCGTAGCCATGGATTTATCAGGTGATTTTTTCTATGACCGCTCCATGCGCCTCTTTAATCATAATGTCTTGTATCCCACCCAATCTCCCGATAAAGAACAGCATATTCGAAAATATCAAATTATGTATACTCGTAGTGTTTGGGGGGATAAAATAGAAGGGTATTGGCAAGAAAAAAATGACCCTATTTTTGAAATGTACCGCAAAGGTCGGGTTTATTTGAAACGTCAAGAGAAGGCGGCGAAGGCGTGAGAGAGGCGTCTCATGTAACAGTTTTTTTACCACGGAGGGACGGAGAACACGGAGGTCACAGAGTTCTTTTTACGAGTATAGTTTGGATTTTATAACTTAGTATATTTGGGTGTAACCTCCAAGTGTTTCAACTCGCTACCCCGTCATTTCAAAATTGACTGACCACTAGTAAAAACTACATGTGCTGTATGACTATGTGGTAAAAAACAAAACCTAGCTCATCAAAACAAACTAACAAACCCAAAATGCACCTTAGCTGCCCGAAATTCAAAAGCCGTATCTTCCAACTTTCCTAAAGCATAGCTAATTCCAAAAATTCCAGCCTTTGTTTCAAAAGTCATTCCCGCTCCTATGCCAATTGGTCGATTAGTAAAATTATTTTCATTCGTCTTGTTTTCTAAGTAAGCCATATCTCCGAATACAAAAAAATAACTATTCTGACCAAGGAGGTACCGATATTCTAAAGTTCCTAAAACATAATTGGTCGCAAAAACACTTTCTTCATCAAAACCTCTTAATAATTGATTGCCGCCTAGCCTAAATTGTTCATTTCTATAAATAGGTGTTGCGGAAATAATGGCTGCACCCTGCACACTCGTTTTTAAAGCCCCTCTTTTACTAATTGGAAAATATTTATCGATTCGACCATTTATTTGATACTGAAAAGTCATCAAATTCAAACTATTATAAAGGCTTTCAAAATCAAAAACAGGGTCGTTTTCATCTATTAAATCGGTAATTTTATTATTCTTCTGAATGGTTTTAAAACCTGCACTTCCTTCCAAGTGTAATAACCAACCACTCCGAGGATTGAATCGATAATCCAATTTTTCTAATTGATACGCCAAACCAAAAGCAGTATTCCGAAGGTCTAAGTTTTGAGGTAATTGGCGGTTCCGAATGATTGCACGTTCTTCAATAGTTAATAAAGTAGAAGCTGTATTTTTAGAAAAAGCCTTTATATAATTGCCGCCTTCAAATAAATATTGCAAGCCAATATTCCAGATTAAATCTCGATAAGTAGAATCTCGTTTGTATAAACCAAATTCGAAGTCAATCCCTAATGGGGTGTTTAATAAGTAAGGATAACTTGTTTCTAAAATAATGCGCTGGGTTTCTGGGCGCAATTGTTCAAATTCAAAATGAATCCGTTCGCCTTTGCCAAATTGATTTTGAAATTCGGCATCTATATCAGCGGTAATCAAAACCTTACCTGATTCTTGATTATTCGGTAAAACCCCAATCAAAAAATCAAACCGATTGGCTTTTTTCGGCGCTAAAAATAAGTTAACCGTCGCTTCTGTTCCTTTAAATCGAACAACAGGCGACCGTATTTCTTTGATAAATGGTAATTCTTGTAATCTTTGAGCAATGGCTATAATTTTATCTTTTTGATAAAGATTGCCTTTTTTTAAACCTAAATAATTTTCTAAATAAACAGTATTCAACACTCCCTCTCCTTCTGTTTTTAAAGCCGCTAAGCGAATTAATTTACCTTTCTCCCAAGATAATTGCCCTTGGACTTTAGTCTTTTCAATACTAATTTTTTCTAAGCGAATCGTCGCAAAAGGATAACCATTATTTTCTGCAGCTATCAGTAATTTTTCTTGGATTTTTTTTAATTGAGCATAAGTAATGGATTGACTTAAAAGTCGAGTTAAATCAATGCTTTCGGCGGTCAACGCATCAATATTTCCTTGATTAATTTGAAAATTATCGTACCGCTTGCCTAGAAATAAATAAGCAATGTAACTGGTATCTTGTTGAATTAAACTATCTATAGAAACAGTTAAAAAAGCGGCTTGTTGGAGGCTATCTATTAATTGATTTAAGATTGGTTGAATTGCTGTTGAATCAGTTACTGAATAAGTAGTCGTTAAATTAATTGGGAATAGTTGAGATTCGTTGGTTGGTAAAATATGTAAGATAACTGCGTCAGGTGACAATTCCTTTTGGCCTTGTAATGTATATGGAAAACATAACGAACCCAATAGAAAAATTATAGCGCCGAAGCTACGCTCCTTTGAGCGCGTTTTATTTATTATTTTGCTATAGGCGGTTTCGGAGCTACGCTCCTTATGAAATGTCAAAAGAGCGTAGCTCTGGCACTGTCTGTAGCAAAATAATAAATGAAATATTAAAAAGGAGCGTAGCTTCGACACTATTTTCCACTTTTTTTAATGTGAGCAATATAATTGTATACAAACAATTAACGTTTAATTGAAGTCATAATTTTAAGCCTTCTTCTTTTTATTGAAACTTCTGTAGAAAACAAATAATCATATCTGCCAAAAATAAACCATTCTACCCAATCCCTGTTTCACCAACATGAAAAAAGAAAACTTACCGACCAAAATTTGCCCTGTTTGTGAATTGCCTTTTACTTGGCGTAAAAAATGGGCAAAAAATTGGAAAGAAGTGAAGTATTGCAGCGAACGCTGTCGAAGAAATAAACAACCGAAACAAGGAATTTAATATGCCAAAAATACTAAGACTCCTCTTAGGTGACCAACTCAATTATAACCATTCTTGGTTCACTGAAAAAGACACAAACGTTTATTATGTGCTGATGGAGATGCGCCAAGAAACAGATTATGTCAAGCACCATATTCAAAAAATAATTGGCTTTTTTTCTGCTATGCGTGCCTTTGCAAAAAAATTAAAAGAAACAGGACATCAAGTTATTTATTACCAACTAGATAATCCTAAGAACACACAAAGCCTCACGAAGAATATAAGTCAGCTTATCAAAACTTTAGGCATCGAAAAATTTGGCTACCAATTACCAGATGAATATCGTTTAGACGAGCAACTAAAGACTTTCTGTAATCAACTTTCCATTGAAACGACTATTTCGAACACGGAACATTTCCTCACTCAAAGACATGAATTAGCCGATTTTTTTAAAGGTAAAAAGACCTATTTAATGGAATCTTTCTATCGCTCCATGCGCAAGAAATATGACCTTATGATGGACGGTAAGCAGCCCATTGCGGGGAAATGGAATTATGATAAAGAGAATCGTAAAAAATTACCTAAAGACCATGTACCAACCCAGCCTTTCTTGTTTGAACGCAATGTAACCGATATCTATGAAATGATTCAAGCAACAGATATTCAAACCATTGGCAAAGTCAACCCAGCAACCTTTTTATGGCCTATCAATAGAACAGAATCTTTAGAACTACTCACCTTCTTTAATGAACATTGTTTGCACTTATTTGGTACTTATCAAGATGCAATGACGCCTAATTATTGGTCCCTGTATCATTCCAGGCTGTCCTTTTCTTTGAATACTAAAATGCTCTCTCCTTTAGAAGTCGTACAAAGTGCCATTCATTATTGGCAAGCGCATCCAGATAAAATCAGTATTGCTCAGATAGAAGGATTTATTCGGCAAATTATCGGTTGGCGAGAATATATGCGAGGCATTTATTGGGAAAAAATGCCCACGTATCGGAACTTAAATTTCTTTGAGAATAAACGTCCTTTACCTGATTTTTTCTGGAATGGACAAACCAAAATGAATTGTCTAAAATGCTCGATTGGGCAATCCTTAGATTATGCTTATGCCCACCATATTCAGCGATTGATGGTGACAGGTAGTTTTACTTTATTAGCAGGGATACATCCTGATGCAGTGGATGAATGGTATTTGGGCATTTACATAGACGCATTGGAATGGGTAGAAATTACAAATACAAGAGGCATGTCCCAATTTGCAGATGGCGGAATAGTTGGCACAAAACCTTATGCTGGTTCTGCCAATTATATCGATAAAATGTCCCATTATTGTGGTACCTGTTATTACAAGAAGAAAGAAAAAACGGGGGCAAAAGCTTGTCCTTTTAATAGTTTATACTGGCATTTTTACGATAGAAATCGAGCTAAATTGGAAAAAAATCCTCGAATTGGAATGGCTTATAGGACTTGGGATAAAATGGATGCTCAAAAAAAGGAGGCAATTTTGTTACAAGCGGAGGCATATCTTAAAAATATCAACTCACTTTAACCAGTTATTAACTAAACACAGTTTACATAAAAAGGAAGATTTGTTATTTTTGCAGATACTACAAGCTTTTGCTTGTAATTAGTATTCATAAATTTGACAGATTAAATTGAAGTTCATAAAATAAACTACGGTTTTTGAATTCCATAATCCCGAAGGGATTGAACAAGAATAGCCCCGAATGAAAATTCGGGGGGAATATTTTACGATGAATCGTGCCAACCCTGAAAGGGTTGAACAGGGATAATTCACGTTCAACTCTTTCAGCGTTGGAAAGTTGAAACTTTATTTCATCACCTCCACCGCATTTCATACGGTGTTATTCACGTTTAATCCCTGCAGGATTTAAGCAACAAAATTGACCTAGATTAGCGAACTTCAATAAACGCTGTACTACCTAAAAAATCCATGCCCTTTCGTTTCGAAAATGCCGACTATTTGTACGCCTTGCTTTTACTGCCAATTTTTATGCTATTATTTTGGTTGATACAAAGAGCGAGAAAAAATGCGTTTGATAAATTTGGAAATAGCACGCTATTAGCTCAGTTAATGCCTGCTTATTCTAAATATAAGCATGTTGTCAAATTTGTCCTTTTACTCTTTGGTCTGTCCTTCTTAATTGTTGGTTGGGCCAATCCACAATGGGGTAGTAAGAAAGAAAAAGTTAAACGCAAAAGTGTAGATATTTTCATTGCCTTGGATATCTCTCAAAGTATGCTGGCAGAAGATATTCGACCTAATCGGATGGAACGTGCGAGGCGTTTTTCACAGAGTCTAGTAGAAAAATTGAAAGGAGACCGTTTAGGGATTATTCTTTTTGCAGGCAATGCTTATATGCAAATGCCGTTGACTACGGATTATGCCGCTGCCCAATTATTTTTGCGAAGTGCCAATCCTAATCAAGCACCTGCTCAAGGAACTGCCATTAGTGAAGCTATAGACTTAGCAGAGCAATCTTTTGAAGAAGATAATAAACAGCATAAAGCCATCATTATTATTTCTGATGGAGAAACCCATGACGAAGATGCTTTAGACCGAGCAAAAGAAGCGGCTGAAAATGGTTTATTGATTTATAGCATTGGCGTAGGGACGCCCTCTGGCGGATTCATTCCTACCGTTATTGGTGGACGCTCAGATTATAAACGAGATAAAACAGGAAATCCTGTTAAAACCAGTTTGAATGAAGCCATGATGCAGGATTTGTCTAATGCTGGTGGTGGCTTTTATTTTAATCTAGCAGGTAATGAAGTAGAAGAAGTAGCAACTGCTCTCAGAAATAGCGTAGACAAATTAGAAAAGAGAGAGTTTGAGGCTAGAGTTTTTAATGAATACGAAAGTTATTTCCAATATTTTATTGGTTTAGCTATTTTGTTTTTAATTGCAGAGTTTTTGCTGTCTTATCGAGAAAATAAATGGCTGGCTGGGAAGGATTTATTTGGAAAGTAGTTGATTTTTAATTTCGAAAGGACATCAGTCATTTAGTGCTTTTCCCCACGGATTTTTAATTACCTGCTAATGACTGATTGAAAATTGAAAATTGAAAATTAAAAATTGAAAATTATGAAAACATATTTAGTAGTATTTTGCACTTTATTTCTTGGGGTTTCTGTTTTTGCCCAATCATCCCATAAATTATTGCGAAGCGGCGATTCATCTTATGATAATGACGATTATCAAGCAGCAGAGGAAGAATACCGAAAATCTCTAGAAGATAAAAATTCTACCAAAGGTGCTTATAATTTAGCCAATTCGATTTATCAACAAAAACGATTTGATGAAGCAATTCGGCACTATACAACTGCGGCAGAATCTGCCAAAGATAATCGTATTAAATCCAATGCTTACCATAATTTAGGAAATGCCTTATATGCCAAACAAGATTTTGAGGAAAGTGTCAATGCATATAAAAATGCCTTGCGATTAGACCCGAAAGATGTGGAAACTAAATTTAATTTAGGACAAGCACAGCGGCAATTACAAATTCAGCAACAGCAACAACAACAGCAGCAAAATAGCGATTCTAAAGAAGGAGAAGAGGAGCCTGATGACCAAGAACAGCAACAAGAAGGAGAGGAACAACAAGACCAGCAACCTCAAGACCAGCCACAACCTGTCGGAGATGACGAAAAAGAAAAAGAACAACAACCGCAACCTAAAGATTTAAGTAAGGAAGAGGCCCAACAATTATTGGAGATAATGGACGAAGAAGAACGAAAAGTGCAAGAGAAAGTGAAGAAGAAACAGTCAAAACCTTCTAAATCTAGTAAGGATTGGTAAATATGGTTACCAGTTGCCAGTTGTCGGTTCTACATTGTTCAACAGATAACTGACAACTCCTAACTCCTAACAAAAATTACATCATGAAAAAGCTATCTATTTTTATTGCTTCCTTTATGATAAGCCTAATGGCTTTTAGTCAGCAAGAAGCAAAATTAACCGTTGAAGTTAGTAATGACTCTATTTTATTAGGGAATTACATTGAAGTAAAGTTTATCATCGAAAATGCTGCTGTTAAAAATTTTGAAGCACCTAATTTCGATGGATTTACGATTGTGAATGGCCCCAATCAATCATCAAGTATGATGATTAGCAATGGGACCGTCAGCCAAACGATGACTTATAGTTATTATATTGAACCCGTCGAAGTAGGTAATTATTACATCCAACCTGCTTTTGTGGACACCGAAGCAGGTGCTTTAGAATCCATGCCCTTGGAAGTCTTTGTCGTGGATAATCCAGACGGTATTATTCAGCGACCTCAACAAAAGAATCGTCAAGACCTTTTTAATCGAGACGACTTTTTTGGTGGACGTGACTTATTTGGGGGAGATAGTTTCTTTGGTGGCAATGATTTTTTTAATGACTTTTTTGATAGACAAAAGAATCCACTACTACAAGAAGATAATGCTCAAAATGGATTGAACGCTAAAAAGAAGAAACGTAAAGTTTATAAACTGTAAAACTAAAATGAGTCGATTGAGACCAATACTATTTTTTTTCCTATCTATTATTTTTTGGACTTCTGCCATTGCGCAAGTAAGTTTTGAAGCAAGCACAGACGCCAAACAGGTCGTCGAGAATGGGTATTTTCAAATTACCTTTACCTTAAATAATGCACAGGGGCGTAATTTCAAAGCACCATCATTTAGAAATTTTACGGTTTTGAATGGACCAAGTCGGTCCATGAGTACGACGATTATCAATGGAAATGCTTCTCAAAAAGTAGCTTATTCTTACTCTTTACAACCTAAAAAAGTTGGTAAATTCAAGATTGCCCCTGCCACGATATCGGCTAATGGTAAAACGATGAAATCCAATACGGTAACGATTGATGTCATTAAGGCAAGTGAGGCCAGCAAAAATGCTTCCCAAGAACAGCAATTATTTGTCAGGGCAGAAATTGATACTAATCTGGTTTATGTTGGGCAGCAATTGGTCGTGAATTATAAATTGTATACTTCTGTGAATATCGAAAATTACGATATTTCTTTTGAGCCAGCGTATCAAGGTTTTTTTGCTAGAGACATTCGTCGGTTTGATTCTAGACAGGTTCGGGAAGTGGTTGACGGTGTTCAGTATATTACCAAGATTTTAAAACGGGTTGCTTTATTTCCTCAACAGACAGGTTTGCAAGAGATTGAACCAATGACGGTTCGATTAGGGGTAATTGTGGGGAATAAACGTCCCAATAGTTTCTTTTTTAATAATCAGATTAAACCTGTTAATGTCCAAACCAACCCTTTGGAAATTAATGTAAAATCTTTGCCACAGCCCATTCCGCCTACTTTTTCTGGTGCGGTTGGAAAATATGCCATGAATTCTTACATTGACAAAACCAATATTACAACAGATGATGCAATTGGGGTGAAATTAACGATTCAAGGAAATGGAGATATTAAGCGGCTCCAACCACCAAACTTAGCTTTTCCTAGTGTTTTTGAAATCTATGAACCTAAAGTTTTAGACGAAATTTCACAAGAAACAGGTGGTATTTTGAAAGGGCAAAAAACAATGGAATATTTGGCACTCCCCAAGCAAGCGGGGAATTATCAAATCAAACCTGCTTTTACTTACTTTGATACGGATAGTGCGAAATTCATCACTTTAGTACCTAATCTTTTTAGAATCAATGTTCGGCCAGGAAAAGGCGCACCTGCAAGTCAAGCTATCGCTGCACCAAATACTGCCAACAAAGATATTCGGTATATCAAAACGGCTACTTCTTTTAGTACGAAAAGAACGCCCTTTCCCAAAACAGGTCTTTTTTATAGCTTATTAATTTTGCCTTTTTTAGTGCTAGGCGGTGCTTTTGTCTACAAACAAATGTTGGCTAAAAATGGTAATATAGATTTGATTTTATTAAAAAGGAATCGAGCAGAAAAAGTAGCTAAAAAACGATTGGCTACGGCTGAAGGCCTAATGAAAGCTAATAAAAGTAGAGCTTTTTATGATGAAGTATCTAGAGCTTTATTAGGCTATGTTTGTGATAAATTAAATATCCCGTTATCCGAACTGACCAAAGATAATGTTAGTCAAAAATTACAATCTTTAAAAGTTCAAGAACAGCATATCACGGATTATATGTCCATCATTAAAATTACCGAAATGGCTTTATTTGCTGGTATGGATAATCCTGCTTCTATGCAAGAAACTTATCATAAATCGATAAAAGTGATTAGTGAGATTGAAACGGAATTAACGTGAAAAATGATGAAGGATGAATGATAAACGATGAATTCGAAGATTATCCTGTATGCATCGTTTATTATTAATCACTCGTTACTATTCAGCAAAGGGTATTGGGCGTAGGGAGAAAGGGCAATCTATTTGTATTGGAAAGATTTTCTCTTGTAAGCTTTAGAATCTTATCAACCATTTGTTCATTTAGGCACCTCCGCCCTTTGCGCTAAGCCCTTTGCTGAATAAAGACCATCATTCTTAAATACTCATTTTCTTTTCCAACATAATTTTCACCAACCAATAAAGCGGATACAAGAAAAAGAAGAATAAAACACTGATGCCCAGTTCAGGAAAAAGCTCTGCGGGATAGAAGAAAATATTATGCAAATCGGTCAGTAAACCTTTCGGTTGATAAATAATATCCCAAGAATTCCATCTTAAGAATCGGCCAATATAGATACCTAAACTACATAAAAATATTAATAATATAATTAGGCCATGTTCTAATGGTTTAGGCAAATATTGTTTAAAAAAGCGATGAATGGGGTAGAGTGAAATTAGCCCTAATAATAGCCCCGTCCAAGCAAAAGAAGTGAATAACATAACATCATACCAATAAGGAATTATATTCCTTGGTCGTAGATGTAATAAATCAGTTAGTAAATAAGGAGCATTTGGGAAGAATAATAACCAAGCACCAATAATTGGAAAAATAAAAAACCCTTTCCTTTGCTGTTGATGTAGGCGATTGACTAACATTGCTAAACCAAAAGGAATCCAAGCTAGAAAGAGATTCCAAATCAAAAAAACAAAAGTAGGTTCGTTTCGAAAGAAAAACACATCCCTGTAATTATTGACATCTCCCCAAACGAAACCTACCCAATTTAAGCGAAAAACTACTAATAAAATATTAAATAAGCTCATCAAACCAAGCAGTGTACATAATTGAAATGTCTGCTGTTTGAATAATTTCTTAAGGTAATTCATGGAGGATTTTTTAATAGATTTGTTTAACAATTCAATGGAATAATTTGCGTCAATTGCGCTTGGTTCATCAATGCACGAAGTTGGACGGTCTTTTCATTTAAAAGAAATCGAAAATCCCAGTGGTGAATTTTTCTTACAAGATTCCCTCGTTTATAAGCCCTCCAAAAAGCAAGCCATTGGTCGGGCATCGTCAAAAATGCGACGAAAGAAGTGCCGATGGCATACAAGGATTTTTTACCATTCCCCAGTAAAAAGAACTGCATTTGTGCTTCTGCTTCTACTTCCGTTGAGTAACCTAAAAGGACATGGTATACGTCATGATTTTCTAAACCGGCTATTAAATCGAATTTTTCTTGCACTAAAAAATTAGCTAAATCCTTTCCTAAAGTATTTTTAGGATATCGTTTTAATTCAGCTAGCTTAATCAACCAATTTTTTCGTTTTTTATTCGTCAAATGAATATACCCACCCTTTGTCTTTTCGACTAAAGCAATTAACACTTGACTTCTGAGGTTTTTAAGGATTACTTTCATAAAAAAGAACTTTGTATTACAAAGTGAATTGATAAAAAAATATACGCTTACTTTAAGCTTTCAATGGTTTCTTTTGCATAGGCAATATAGTCTACGCATCGAGTTAAGGCTTCTGCTGTGAAAAAATTCTGTGGTAACCCTTGTAATTGGCTTTGTGCGGTTTCCAAATGATGGACTACTTCTTTCCATTTTTGCAGCCCTGAATCTTGATTCTTGTCAGTCACTTGTGTTAAGGTAATCGCATAATTGAAATTATTATAAGCACAATTTTCTAGTTGCGTATCAAATAATTGTGTTAATTGAGCTGAAGTCTCACAAAGACCAATCATTTTTGCCTGCACAATTAAGAGCGAATCATAAGCCTGTGCTGCTTGTAAGCGGTCAGCTATTTCTGTTAAATAAGCCTCATAATCCAGCTGTGCATGGGCTAATTCCCTTCTATTTAATGCTGTTGGGTTATATTCATAGGATTTAATTGCAGTAAATAATCGTTTGTCATGAATAGATAGCTTGTCAAACGCTAATTTATTTTTAACAGGTTCACAATCCTTTCGTTCTGCTAAAACGACAATAGCCCTTGCCTTCAACTTATATTCACTTACCGAAATTGGACAAGCTAATAATTGCCAATCAGGGGCCGCAGGTAAATGGTTAACAATAAAATATTTTGGTGGTGTTAAAAAGTAATCATGTCCAAATTCTTGCTCAAAAAGACCTACACTTCCTCTTAAGTCACTATCCCACGTAGCATCTAACAAATACCAACTGCTATCAATCTTTACACTATTCCAAGCATGATTAGGGCTTTCTAAGTTTGGTACTTCATTCAAAGCCGTCTTACTATAGCCAGAAATAATTTCACAGGGAATTTTAGCGGTTTCACACATAGCTTTAAATAATGTGGAATAGCCCCAACAAATAGCCTCTTTTCTTGCTAAAATATCTGCATTACTTCTATTAATCCGCTTATTTCCATTTCGGTATGCTTGTTTATCATAGCGAATATTTTGAATGAGCCATTGATAAATACTCGTTACTTTCTCTAAATCATTTTTTGCTGGATTTATTAAATAATTTGTCAATTTCACCAAGTTATATGCTATAGAATCAGGGGTCGCCTGAACATGCTTTTTTATCATTGGTAAATCAACTTGTGCCCTACTGTTTGACGCACAACCTCCTAGAAAAAATAATATGATAATGAATTGTTTGATAGGTTTATTTTTAGTGAATATAGGCATCTCTATTTCATTCCTGTTAGATGCTGATTTTTATTAAAGAGTTGTTTGATAAAAAAATTTAACCGTCTTTTCTTTTAATTAATGCTTCTAACGCATTTAAATGGTTTTCAAAAGCAGTTCTTCCTAAAGCTGTGACTTGATAAGTAGTTTGTGGTTTTCGACCTACAAATTGCTTTTTAATTTCTATATATTTTTCTCTTTCCAACACCTTTAAATGGCTTGCTAGATTACCATCTGAAAGCTCTAAAGTTTCTTTTAATCGCTTAAATTCTACCCAATCATTCACTACTAAGACCGACATAATCCCTAATCTTACTCGGTTATCTAATTTGGTGGATTCCAGTATGGCAAGAATTTTTTTCATCGTATTATTTTTCCTGTGGACGATAGTATAGGTGAACTTCAGTTCACCGTAAAAAACTTCGGTGAACTGAAGTTCACCTATACTAGTCACTTATCAAATCATGTAAGGTTGAACACAAGGTACTTTAAATTTTTATGTTCTTTCATATTTCCAATACATCAAACTTCCGTAAATAATATGTAAAATCCCAAAACCGACCACCCAAACTTCTAATCCGTAGCCTAAAAAAAATAAGGATAGTAAGCCTAGAATGATTTCACAATAACCCAAATTACGAATATCATTCAGGGTGTATTTACTAGCATTAACCAATGCTAATCCATAAAAAACCAAAGTAGTCGGTGCTAGAAAACCAAAAAAACCATGGTAAAATAAGCCCAAGCAAAAAATACCCCCTGTTGCCAAAGGAACGAATAAGTTAATTAATAACCGTTGACTTAGTGCATCCCATATCTTTTGACCTTTTTGTTTGGCTTTCCTTGTTGTAAAAAAAATACCCCCTGTAATTGCTCCAATTAAAATAAACGCTACATCTAATAGAAAAAAGGTAATATAATTCATCCCCCATTTGGTCGAATGAATGGCTTCTACATAATACAGTCGTTTTCCATCAAAAGGAGTCATGTCTAGATAAATGTAAACTAGGGTGGCTCCAATAATTGCAAAAAGTCCAGCAACAACGCCTGATAAACCACTTAAAGAGATAAATCGAGAAGAACGCTCCATTAAGGACCGAATTTCATCTAAGGTTTCGCTAGGATTTTTTCTACTTTCCATAACAATATTTTCAGTAAATTTTTATCATCAAAAGTACTTTGAATAACAAAGTAACTTAATTTATACGATAAAATCAAGCGCCTTATTAAAATTAACCTTTTATTAATTGGGTATCTTTTGCGTTTAGAAATGCCTTGGCATATTTTTTGACTTATAGGTTAATAATACCCTTCTTTTTTCCTCCCTTTTATTCCTCCCTTATATATTCTAATCCTAACCCTATGTTTCAAGTTGATTTCCTGCTACCCCAAAATGAAATTTAAACCTAGGCTAAAAGTTGTTTTCCCCATGAATCAATGGCGTCTTCTCGGTATTAGTTTTCTTTTACTTTTATTGAGTATTTGTTTATTTTTTTCTTGTAAAAAGCCTGAACAGGTTATCGAAATAGATTTGGAAGAATTTAAAGTAGAACATCATATTGTTATTGGACAAACTATGGCTAACCAGATTGGAAAAATGCCAGAAACATTTAATGTCCTAGATAGTGCTACTTATCATGATGCATATATCTATGTTAATCGCCTAGTAAGTACTTTAAAACTAACCTCCGTGGTTAAGCATAGAGATGACTTCAATTGGAAAGTAACGATTCTTTATGATGATGCTATTCAATCTGCTTTTACTTTACCTGGCGGTCATATCTATATTTATACGGGCTTATTAAAATTTTTAGAGGCAGAGCATGAATTGATGGCTGTATTAGCTAATGAAATAGCTTACGCTGATAAAGAACTATCTGCAATTGCTTTGAGTGAAGCGCATGGTGGTGTTTTTTTAGGAGATATTATACTCAAAAAAGAAGTAAAGCAATTACCTGAAGTAGTGGAAGCATTTCCTTATTTAGAATTTTCGAAAGATAAGGTTTTTGATGCCGATGAATATGCCATTTCCTTAATTTGTCCATTCCAATATGACATCAGTGGTTTGCAGCAAGTCCTTAGTCGGGCTAATAATAATATTGAATGGATTCATTCAAAGCATGGAGAAGATTTGGCCGATAGATTAGCTCATATTGAAGCATCTGCTAAGGATTGTGGAGAAGGTGGCGTTACCAATTATCAGCAATATCAACGAAAAATAAAAAACTTTTTACCATAATTAGACAGTAGGCAGTAAACAGTGGCAGTAGGCAGTTAAGTCTTTGAGTTTCAAACCTAAAATTTTGTGCAAACACAGCTAACTAAACAGTCTCCATAAGTAATTGTCGATTATCGGTTTCTAATTAAACCAATAATCGACAATTGAAATTATTTTATCAAATCTCCTGTCAACCGCATTAATTCTACTTCTGTATTCTTTAAATTAAAAATAGCGTTCAATCTTGCTTGGGAAGCATTGACAAATGATAATTGAATGTTTCTATAATCAAAAGAAGTAATCAACCCGCCTTTAAATCGTTCTTCACCTATCGTTAAATTCTGCTGTGCATTCTCAATTAAATTGGCTGTTAGATTCACTAAGCGCAATTGATTGTTATAATTCGCCAAAGCATTTTGTAGTTGATTGGAAAGGGTTCTTTTCAATTCATTAATATTCAATTGGGCAATCAACTCATCTACTTTCGCATTTTCTATATTTCGCTTTTTATTCCCCCCATCAAAAAGATTGTATTTGGCTTGAATATTAAAATAGAAATTAAAGGTTTTATTTGTTCCTTTATTCTCCGTGTCAACAGGTGGTTGGCCTCCAAAAGCGATTAATTGTCTTCCATCCGTACCCGTTAGGTCATAGACTAATCCACTGCCTAAACTAATGGTCGGTTTCTTAAAACTTTCTTGAAATCGGGTATTAATATTCGCCAATTCTCGATTGACCATTAAGCTTTGTAAATTTCGGTTATTCGCAAAAAGAGATTGTTCTAAATCTGCTAATTGATACCTTTTAGGTTCATAATTTAAACCATCACTTAATTCATACACTTTACTTAAATCCTCCTGCCCCATCGCCAAATTTAAATCTCTATAAGCCGTTGCTACATTATTTTCTTGAATCAGAATATTCGTCGAATCATTTAAATAAGCATCTTGTGTTTGTAGTAAATCAAACTTTCCCGCCTGCCCGAATTCTTTCCTAACATTTTGGTACTCAATTCTATCCCTAGATAAGGTCAATACTGCTCTTAAAGTCGTCAATTGTTCTTCTTGAATGAGCGCTCGATTATAGGCTAAAATAATCGACTGGATGGTATTTTCTGTAGCTACAGAAATACCCAAATTCGTTTGATTTTCAATCTGTTCTAATTGTTCCTTGGTGATTTTTACTTTTTTCCCATCATAAATCGTCCAAGCCGCATCAATAGAAGGCGTAATTCCTCCGCTTAAAGCCGACTGTTCCAACAAGAAACCAGGGCTTTTGGCATTTCGATACCCATTATTAGAGTTGAGATTTAGGTCCACTCTAGGATGGCGACCTGCTGCGCGCCAATTATTATTATTTGTGGCAACTTGTAAATTTTGTTGGGCAATTTCTATTTGGTAATTATGCTGAATACCAATTTCTATGGCTTGTGCTAGGCTCAATTTTTCTTGTGCAAATAGCGATAAGCTAAATGCGAAGGATATAGTGAGTAGGATGAATTTCTTCATTTTATTTAAATATAAATTTTGCGATTGTTGAAGATAGATTCAACGGTTCAAGAAACTAGGTTAAAACTTAGCTAGTTCTTTTTCAAAAAAAGCTTTAATCTCTTGCCAGTTTTTGACCCTAGTGAATTCGGTATTGTCTAGATTGTGTGGAGCATGGTATAAAATGCCTTCCCCTGTAAAACCAGTCAGATTTTTCACATGATCGTCAATTAAATAATCTGCGATAATCATATCTTTTCGACCACAAAACACAAAATTTTTCCATGGTAAAAAAGGAAAATATTTTTGTAACCAATCGTATTTGTCTTCCATGGAATATTTGAATTCCATAGCGGACGTCACAATGAAAATTTCATAATGTTCGGCTAGCCATTTGACTACCTCTTGACTGTCTGGCATCAAGGGTAAATCTTTGAAAAACCCTTTTATATGTAGATAATTCCGTAAATCGTGGTTATCAACATATTCATAAAACTTCTGACCCATTCCATATAATTGCGCCTCCGTAATCTTTACCCCATAATCTCTTTCATACCATTCTAGGAAACGAAGATTTGGATTCGCCAAGACTTCGTCCATATCTATTGCTATTCTTTTCATGTTTATATTTTAAATCATCATGATTTTAGGCAAAAGTCTGTTGGTTTTTAACTGCACTTTCTACCGATTCCAGAGAAGGTTTTTTACCTTCCCACAACCACTTAGCGTAGACCTTAAGCCGATTAGTAGCAATGATAAAAACGGGTAATAAAACCAGAATAATAACCGTAATAAAGATTAGCCCAAAGGCAACAGAAATCGCCATTGGTATCACAAATTGCGCACCTAAACTAGGGTCTAGTAAAAGCGGCGCTAAACCAGCAACTGTAGTAACTGAAGTTAGCACAATCGGTCTAAAACGAGATAATCCAGCTGTGTACAATGCATCCATTTGAGGTAACCCTTTTTTGAGGTTTGTATTATAGGTAGAGATAAAAACCAATGCATCATTGACCAAAATACCAATCAATGCTAAGACCCCTTGATTAGATAAAAGACTAATCGGTTTATCCATAAACCAGTGCCCCCAACCCACACCGATATAACAAAACGGAATAAGCATAAAAACAACCAAGGTCTGACTAATAGACTTGAAGGTGAGCGCAATGATGAAGAACATTAAGATTAAGACGATTGGCCCAACCAAGGCAAAAGAAGCGCTGGTTTTAGCCGTTTCTCGTTCTTGTCCTTCCATCAGGGCAGTTACCGACGGAAATTTAGCTTCTACTCTTGGGGCAATGTTTTCTTTAACATTATTATTTTGGTCCGTTACAGAAACATCATTATTGGCAATATCTGCTTCGATAGTAATTTGTCTTTTACCGTCTAGTCTATCAATAGCTAAAATACCAACTTCTTCTTCCAGCGTAGCTAATTCTTTTAAGGGAAACGCTCGACCATCTGCCAGTCTAATACGCATTTCTTCTAATTGTGCGACATTCTTTCTGTCTGCTTTAGCATAACGTACCCAAACCCTTACTTCATCTTTTCCTCTTTGTAATCGTTGTACTTCATTGCCAAAATAACCTTGTCGAACTTGACCTGCAATATCTTGTAAGTTCAAGCCTAAATATTTGGCTTTCTCCTTTAAGTTTATTTTTATTTCTTTTAATCCATCCTTATTCGTATCGGTAATATCTCGTAATTCTGCCAAAGCATTCAATTCTTCTTTGACCATATTGGTGGCTAACTTGAGTTCTTCGCTATTGGTACCCACCAAAGAAATAGAGACGGGTTTACCAAAATTTAATTGGGCACCATACGTCAGTTGTTCCGCACCTGCGATTTCTCCAGCACGCTTACGAATAGCTTCAGATATGATTCGTCCTGTAACGGCTCTTCTTTTTTCAACATCAATAAATAATAAATTAAGCCCTCCAACATTGCTACTCGGCCCAACCGTTTTCTGAATGTTTTCAATAATTGATTCCCCGTTTGGCATATATTCTTTGGTCAACTCCTCGTTCACTTCCCATGCTGCTTGTTCAATATGTGCCAACCATTTTTCAGTAATGTCTACGGATGTTCCAGAGGGCATCTGCAAATCAACATTCAAATTATTTAATTCGACATTCGGGAAAAAAGTTTGCTTTATAATCCCTCCTTGTATCGCTGAAATAGTTAAAATAAAGACACTTAATATAGCCGCAAAGACTAAGAACTTGTTATGCATCGAAAAACGCAAAACGGGTGCATAAACACTATCCCGTAACCAACGCATAAATCCATCAAATTTTGTGACTAGCCATAAAGGCTTTTTTTCAGGGTCTAAAGCATGAGAATGTGCTACGTGGGAAGGTAATATCAAAGCGCCTTCAATTAAAGAAAAGGCTAGGGCGAATAAAACAAAAACTGCTAAAGAAGAGAAATATTCGCCAATCTGCCCCGCTACAAAAAAGAAACTACCGAAGGCTAACATGGTGGTTAATATCGCTCCAGTTACAGCAGGCAATACTTCCATCGTTCCTTGTATCGCTGCTTCCGTACGCGTTAAATTGCCTTCTTCGTATTTACTATAAATACTTTCGCAGATGACAATTCCATCATCGACCAGAATTCCGAGTACCATAATCATCCCGAAAGAAGAAACTACATTGATACTTTCTCCAAAAAGAGGGACAAAAATAAACATCCCTGCAAAGGAAATAGGAATCGCCAATGCTACCCAAAAGGCTAATCGCCAATTAAGAAACATTGCTAAAAGAACGATGACTAATAAAAAGCCGACTAAACCATTTTCAATTAATAAGTCTATTCGCTTTGTGATAACATCGGATTCATCCGCTAACATCGTAGCGGTGATGCCTGGATTTTTTGCCGCAAAATCGGCCATATAGGCTTTGGTGTTTTCCGCAACATGTACAATATCCTCGTTCTTTGTATATTTTACCGTAACCCGAATCGCTGTTTTCCCATTGATGTAAGCCCTATCAGGATTGTCCACCCATTTATCTGTGATGTCCGCAACTTGATGTAATTTGACGAGACTCCCATTGGGCGAAGTTTTAACGACAATATCTCTAAATTCACTAGCGGTATATCCTTTGTTTTTGGCCCTCAGTAATAAATCTTCTTTCTCTCCTTTAATCGTACCACTTGTTACATTTAAATTCGCCCCTTGAACAGCGCGAGTGGCTTCTGCAAAAGACAATTTATAAGTTCTTAAGTCTGCTTCTCGAAAAGCAATCTCAATTTCTTCGTCAGGAATACCTTGGAGCGATACCTTAGAAATACCATCAATCGTTAATAAATCTTCTTCTATTTGTCTAGCGTATTGCTTTAAAGATTTCAAGTCAACGTCCCCACTAATCGCATAAAAAACAGCCGTTAATAATAATTCTTGCTTGAATACTTGAATGGACTCTACATTTACAGGGAAAGAGGAAATAGCATCTACTGCATTTTTTACATCGGTCAATATAATATCAACATCCGCTTTTTCAGCTGTTTCT
>CALFWI010000287.1 GCA_937928615.1 uncultured Saprospiraceae bacterium
ATACAATGCGCAAGCAACAAACAGATCATTTAATTGAACTCATCGCTTCCTTAACTAAGGCAGAAAAACGACATTTTCGGTTATTTGTTACCAGAAATCAAGCATCTGACGAGTTATTGTTTCTTCAGTTGTTTGATATGATTGATAAACATAATGATTATGATGAAGCTTTAATCTTAAAAAAGATTCCCCAAATCAAAAAACGACAATTATCAAACCTTAAAGCCCACCTCTATAAGCAGTTATTATTGAGTTTACGCTTATTAAGCCGTAATTATAATGTCGATATTGAAATTAGAGAACGTATTGATTACTCTAAAGTGCTTTATAATAAAGGATTATATCGGCAGAGTCTAGAAATGTTAGACAAAGCAAAAGGGCTAGCCATTAAATATAAACAAAATACACTTGCTTTAGAAATCGTAGAATTTGAGAAATTAATTGAATCCCAATACATCACCCGTAGTATTAATACTAGAGCCCAAGAATTGACTAATGAAGCGGACGAAATCGCATTGAGCGTTGTTAGGGCACAAAAATTATCCAATCTTGCCCTACAATTATATGGCTTGTATTTGAAAATTGGTTTTGTTAGAAATGAGAAGGACCATTTTTTTGTCAAAGAATTTTTCCAATCTAGTTTGCCTAAATATAATGTAGAAACATTAGGCTTTTATGAAAAATTATACCTCTACCAATCTTATGTTTGGTACCATCATACCACTCAAGATTTTTTGCATTGCTATAAATATGCCCAAAAATGGGTCGATTTATTTAAAGATGCGCCACTGATGAAACAGGTTGACCCTGCGATTTATATTAAAGGATTGCATAATTTACTAAGTTCTTTATTTTATTTATCCCATTATACTCGTTTTGTAGAAGTTTTAAGTGAGCTAGAAAATTTTAAACTTAGTGAAAAAAATCGTCGAATTCACAACTTAGAAAGCATCCTCTATTTGTTCAAATATACCCATAAAATCAATCTTCATTATATTGAGGGGACTTTTGACGAAGGCATCCAATTAGTCCCAGAATTGGTAGAAATAATTAATGCTAAAAAATATCATTGGGACAATCACCGAATCATGTTGTTCCACTACAGAATCGCTTGCTTATATTTTTCTAGTGGTGATAATGACACCGCTATCCATTATTTAAACCTCATTTTAAATGCCCCTAATCCGCAAATCCGAGAAGACATCCAATGCTTTGCTCGTTTCTTAAATTTAATGGCGCATTATGAATTAGGACATACCCAGTTACTAGAATATTTGGTCAAATCGGTCTATCGCTTTTTAGCCAAAATGCAAGAATTACACCAAGCGCAAAAAGAGATTCTGCAATTCTTAAGAAGACTGCATAGAATTCAACGAAAAAATGGATTGAAGAAGGAATTTATTAAATTAAAAGCCAATCTAGAAAAAATACAACACGACCCTTATGAACGACGTCCGTTTTTATACTTAGATATTATTTCTTGGTTGGAATCTAAGATTGAAAATAAACCTGTGCAGGCAGTTATCCGAGAGAAATTTTTAAAGAAACGATTGTCTTTGGGCAATTCGTAAATTTAGCTAATCATTAACCAAAGTGAGTCTGTAGTTTTCTGGTTCTCCAACAAAAAATTGGTAACATTCAACTTAAAATTGGCAACTGATTTGCCGTTCCTTATTAATCTACCACCACACCAAAAAAGAATAAGTTAAAATATATTATTTTAATATAAATAATTACCACTTAATTACTAATTATCATAACTTAGCTTATATTTATTTTTTTGAAATACTATTAATTCTAATTGAATTTTTAAAAAAGTATAAACAATTTTAGCTAACTGTAAAAAGTTGATTCCTACCTTTTCAAACACTAGAGGAATTTACTTTTGTTAAAAACACATACTATGATAAATGCTGTAATTATTGACGATGAACCCGCAGGCGTTAGTAATCTAAGTAATCAATTAGGTTTACATTGCCAAGGCATTAAAGTTGTCGGAACTGCAGAAGATATTGAATCGGGTTTGGCTTTGATTAATAAACCCAAAAGAAAAATTGATGTTGCTTTTTTAGACATCAACCTTCCTGATGGTCTCGTTTTTTCCTTAATAGACCAAATCAAAAATATTGATTTTGAAATCATTTTTGTGACGGCTTACGATAAGTTTGCCATTCGTGCTTGTGAATATAGTAGCATTGGTTACATCACTAAACCAATTGATGCGGATGATTTAATTTCGGCGGTCAATCGTATTCCAAAAGGCCGTAAATATTCTAATATTAAGGAAAAATTAGAGGTTTTCAAAGGTCATTATAATCCGAATCCTTTTAGAAAAATTGGTATTTCTTCTATGCAAGAAGTTCAATTTGTGCCCATCACAGATATTATCCGCTTAGAAGCTGATGACAATATGACCCATTTCTGGATTGCAGATGGTCGGAGAATTACCGCTTCTAAAACCCTCAAACATTACGATAATCTATTGACGCCTTTTAACTTCTTCAAAGTTCACCAAAGTCATTTGATTAATTTAAATTATATCAAATCTTACGTTAGAAATGAAGGTGGTTATTTGTTGATGGAAGATGGAAAGTCTGTAGAGATTTCTCGTAGACGACGCCCTTTGTTTTTAGAAAAATTACGACAATTGCAGGAAACTTTTGTTTCCGAATCTTAGGGTACCTATTTCTTATTATCATTGTTTAGGTGTAAAAAGCACGTAGGATTTTTTTCTTGCGTGCTTTTTTTTTTACGGATGTTTTTTTTGACCCCACGGATTTTAGCTCCCCACGGATGTTTTTTACGGATGTTTTTTTCTCCCCACGGATTTTAGGCCCCCACGGATTTTTTTTTACGGATGTTTTTTTCTCCCCACGGATTTTAGGCCCCCACGGATTTTTTTTTACGGATGTTTTTTCTCCCC
>CALFWI010000288.1 GCA_937928615.1 uncultured Saprospiraceae bacterium
TTCCCCGCACCTCTTGTATAAACATCGTGGGTAATAGTGTGACCCGATTTCACCTTTGCTGAAAAGGTGGATTTGTTATAAGCTGTAATTTGAGTTGGCATCTCGTTATGAATTTTAAAGGATTTATGCTGATAACAATTATTGCATTAGACTTTATTCTAAATGGTTTAGACCTCCACACGAAAAATTTTAGAATAAACACTATTGCTATCTTGTTATTCATCAATTCATTATGATAACAATACAACAATTATCTCTAATCACTTAATTTAGTGGAGACTATTCAGTTAACTGTGTTTGCACAAAATTTCAGGCTTGAAAATCAAGGGCTTAACTGCCTACTGCCACTGTTTACTGCCTACTGTCATTTAGTGCCCTGCGCCGCCTAATTTTTTCACGCCTACTGCCCTTTCTTCCTTTACAAATAAAGTAAAAACGCCCCCAAGAATTAAAAATACGCCCGCTAAGCGAATAACATTAACAGGATTACTACCCAATAAATCATACACAAAATATTGCATACTGAAAATCTGAATAATCATAGGAATCACAATAAATAAGTTAAAAATCCCCATGTACACCCCTGTTTTATCTCTTGGTATAGACCCTGCTAATAATTGGTATGGCATCGCTAATATGGAAGCCCAAGCAACCCCTAGTCCAACTGTGTATAAGTAAATACTCGTAATTTGGATACCTCCGATAGTAAACAACACATCTGTAACATTTAAATAGGGAATAGCCAATAAACTTAAACCACCAAAAATCAAACTAAAGAAATGGACGCCTTTTGCGCCAATTTTAATAGCTAAGGGAACTAAGGCAAAAGCTAAAAGGAAACAGAAAATATTATAGGTACCGTTCATCTGCCCTGTCAAAACTTGTGCTTGTTTAAAGCCAGCAGTCTCTTGGTCTAAAGTATCAAACAAAGAAAGGGAAAGCGCAGAGGTCAAATATTGCCAATAACAAAACATAGCATACCAAGTAAAAAACTTAACGGGTATCAATTGTTTCATCGTTGTGGGCATTACCTGAAGTGCTTCCACAATACCATTATATGTACGACTGACCACACTCCCTTTCGCCTTTTCTGCTTCCATTTTGGCCAGTTCTTGGGCAGAGGGTGGATATTCAGAAGTGGTTAGCACCGTATATAGTATGGAAGCAATAGAAGCAAACGCGCCAATAAAAAAGGCCCAATAAGTAGATATCGGAATCCCATTATCCATGGTGTCTGTAGCTGCAAAAATACCCAAGGTTATCAAAATAGCAGGGGTAAAATTAGCTATCGTGCTTCCTAAACCTGTAAAAAAGCTTTGCATCAAAAAACCTAAGGAATGTTGCCCTTCATCCAATTTATCAGAAACGAAAGCACGGTAAGGTTCTAAGGCAATATTATTTCCCGCATCCAATATCCACAATAAGCCTGCTGCCATCCATATCGTTTGGGAAAAAGGCATAAAAATTAAAGCGATACTCGCCATAATAGCCCCTACTAGAAAATAAGGTTTTCTTCTTCCAAATCTTGGTGACCAAGTACCATCACTCATGGCGCCAATAATCGGCTGAATAATTAAGCCTGTTACGGGGCCCGCTAACCAAAGAATGGGTAATTCATGTTCACTTGCCCCTAAATATTTATAAATGGCACTCATATTACTTTGCTGCAACCCAAAGCTAAATTGAACCCCAAAAAAACCAAAGTTCATATTCCAAATCTGCCAAAAAGATAGTTTCGGTTTGACAGAATCAAGTGTTATTTTTGACATGTAATTCGTTTTGAAAAAATAAGTTGATTCATATAACTAAATTTAAATATTGATAACTTATTGATTACCAATACTCAAACTCCATTTTTATTTTTATTTAGTACAAAGACTGCTATTAAATGGTTAATTTACCGAAAAATTATTAGATGATATGGTTTGCGTTCAATAATTTCTGTTTAAAAAATTTTACCCACTCTTTCTTTTCTTCCAAAATTAATGAAATAAATTTTGCTTCGTAATGGTTAAGGCATAATGTAACAAAACGATTTGAAACACTTTTAATATTGGACTTGTTACTCTATTTAATGTACATTGCCAATCAATTTAAAGGTAAAATTATGCAAGACAAGAACATGCTGAATTATATTAAAAATGTAGTAGAACATATACCAACTGACTGGTTGCGACTAACCACGCATCGACTAGATATTTTTAATGAAAAATTGGCTAAAGTTCAATTTTTAGAATACTTTGACGCCTTGTATAAGGATAATAATTGGGCATCATCGGCACTCAATGGCTTACCCTCCGCTTACGATTATATTCGCTTAGGTCATCCATTATCCTGTGTGCTAGAATGGGCGATTGCTAAACTACAGCATTTAGCACCCAATAATGTAATCAGTTTTTCTTCTAGGATGGCGCCTATTCTGGCCATTCTAAGAAAAAATTTATTAGCTAATAAAAGCACGCGAATCTTCTATAAAGGAGATTTACCTGATTTTTTTGATGCGGAAATACTGCGAAGGGTATATGGTTATCAATTTGAGTTAAAACAAGTAGCCTACCTGTCAACTATTTCGCCGTTTAATGGCAGTACCATTTTAATTGCTCAACAAGCTGGAATTGCCCCTACTACTCTTTCCCCCAATATTGACTTTTTTGTCAATATGCCTGCACAGCTTGGAAGTATTGTCTTGATAAATGGTGAACAAAACGAATCTTATATCTCCGCTATTCAGCATGTAAGAAGAAGAGAAACAATTGCCATGACGCCAGCTAATTGTTTGGCTGCCTTAAAACTGTTAACAGGACAAACTTCAACTGATAATCATAACAAATCAGCTAATAAAACATTGGTTTTAGCTGCCATTAAAGCCATTACGGGTACCAATACCAAAGCATTACTTGGTTCTAGTGGCCTATCTATCCAATATGCGATTATGATGGGACTCACGCATGATGCCTTAGAAAATCATCCCGGAAAAGCGATTAAATTTATTGTTCCACCAAATTGTTATGGCGGTACTAATGACCAAGCAAGGCGAGTTGCTGCCTGCCTGCCTAATGTGGAAATAGTCGATTTACCAGTGGACGGGGATAATGATATGGTGCAAAGCATTGATACGGTTTTGGCTAATATTGCCTTGGAAGACGCGGTTCCTTATATCATCGCTGAAATTCCAACCAATCCTAGAGTGGAAGTTCCAGATTTGATACAATTAAAAGCGGCTTTAAGTAAAGAACGGACAACAGCAGCTGGTAAAATTGCCATCGACCCCGTTTTTATCTTAGACCAAACATTTTGTCCGAATGTACACTTTTTAGGGGAAGGAGCAATATTGTCAACGGTTAGAACGATTTCCTATGCGAGTGGGTCCAAGTTTCCGAGTGGTGGATTATGTACGGCTGGCTATTGTGTAGGCAATAAAAAAACGACAGCTTTGATGGATAAAATAGACCTGCATCTACAACTTTGCGATAATGAAGCCACTAATCTTCAAGTGGAAATATTAGCGAAACAAATGCCTTCTATGAAACAAAGAATTCAGGCCGCTTATCAAAATACCCGTGAACTAGTTGACTTCATCCAAGCTACTTTACCAACCGCAAAAATCAATTTCGTTTCCCAAGCATTGGCCCAACAAGGATTTACCCCTTCTGTGTTTTCCCTAGATTTACCGACTAAAGGGGATACGCACGAAGCAAAAGAAACCTATAAAAGAGCATTAAATCATCAATTAATTGATTTAATGATTACAAAAATCCCCAAGGAAAGTAAGCATTGTGTGAGCTATGGGCAGTTACAAGGCTGTTATTGGACCATACCTGCCACCTCTACGCAAGGGACGACTAAAGAAGGGGATAAAGATTATATTGTTCGAGTAGCCCTTTCCCCTAATATGGATGTCGAGCGCCATAAAAAAGTATTTTTAGATTTTGTTCGTACCATTTGAGTATGGCAGCCGTCTTATTTTCACCAATTAAAAACTTCAGCATTTGCTTATTATCCGTCTATGGTTCTATAGATAATCAACCAGCAACTTAATAAATCTGTAACTACTCAGGAGTCAGCTTTCAGGAGTCAGGGGTCAGAAATCCCTGCAAACTAACAAATATTGAGCGTATTAAATCAGCCATAGAACCATATAAATAGGGTAATGACATAGGGATTAAACGACATTAGCAGTCAGCCTAACCTGACACCTGAGTAGTTACAAACTATTTTACGTTAATTCTTTTTTCTTATTCCGAAATTAGCGAAATCCAAGTATACAGTCCGTAATTAAACCATTAAACAGGACTAGGAAATTCAAAATACAGGGCTTCTGGCGATAATTCAACCGCTTCTATTTCCTGTTGGTGGCGCAGTTCCTCAGCGATGGTGGCGTTGCAGCCCAGTAAAAATAAGCCAGACTTAGGAATCAGGTTGCCAAAGCACCAGCTTTTATCCAGTGGGAAAATGTAATTTGGAAAATGAACCAATTCTATTTTGGTATTTTTATTGAGTGCGCTCACCAATTCTAGTAATTCCGCCATTTTTCCTTCTATTATCCACAAATCGGCAAATGGTTCGGGAATATTCTCCTCGCCCACACCGTGAAAAATGACAGGCGTTTCCATACCCAAAATCGAAATCATTTTTGCTAACATTTTATAATCCTCCACGGCGGAGGAAGTAATAAAAGGCGTGATAAACTTAGGAATGCTCTGTTCACTAAAAAAATCTTCAAAATGGACTTTTCCCAACGCAGCCAACTGTTCGTAGGTCACTTTTCTACTTTGCCCAGTTTCTTCATTTTCAAAAATAATGGGCAAAAATATTTTGAAGTAAAAATCATACTGTTCGGGAATAATGCTTTTCACACAGTCCATATCTCCCTGTGTATCTCTGCTCTGATGAACCCACATGGCTGGTTGAATATTCTTGTTGATGGTCATTAATTACTTCGCTTTTAGATTTTTTGTTGAATCAGAACGGTCAAAGATAATGGATTGGTCGAGAAAACGAAGTCTTTGTTGACTAATAAGAGGATTTCTTTTTTTCTACCTGCCCGCTGCGCAGTCTAACGGGTTAAATAATTATAAAAACGGCTCTTTGACAATTTTTGCATTGTTCCCATCGGACGACGAAGTCATCCGACGGGAACGACCGTCTCGTCGGATGGCTTCGCCGTCCGATGAGACTATTAAAGTATCTTTTGCAAAAATTGTCAAAGAACCATAAAAACAAACGTTTCTTCCTACTACAAAGAAAGGGGCATATCAAATGATATACCCCTTTCTACTTCCTATAGGTCAATAATTTATTAATTTTCTATCAACTCTTTCACCCCAGATGTAACCGAAGATTTAGCGGCTTTTTTCTTGCAAACCTTACATAGTTCAGAAATACCTTTCTGTTCCCAAGAATCCTTGATACTACCACTACTAAGCGCCTTGCCTTTAATGTATTGGCAGTTATCAAATGCATGATATTTATTACCCGCCTTAGACCAGTAAACATTATTCGCATCAATACTTAGACTCTGAGCAGCTGCGGTTTGTTCCTGAATTTCCTTCGTGTACTTTTCTACAGACGGAGGATTGAAATCCGCACCAGTTATACCTGCTGCTACCATTGCTACTGCTGCGATACTGCCTGCAATGCCTTTGGTTTTTCCACTAATATTCTTGTTATTCAAAATCATGATAACCATCGGCAAAAATGCCAACACGCCCATGATTGCTCCTAATTGATTTTGGATAAAAAACCGAGTCGGTTCTGCCTCAGAGGCAGGGTCTAGTTTATTGGCTTTCTTCCAAAGCGTCGAGCCAGTAATGGCGAGAATCAATATGACAACAATGGCACCAATTAGCCACATCATTTTTTCATCGCTAATTAGATTTAAAATCGCGTAGGCTTGTCCTGCCATGGCAGCCAACCACGCTAATACTGCGAAAATTCTTAATTTTTTCGCTTCACCTTTAGCTTCTGGACTTGCTTGAAATATTTTTTTTTCACTCATTTTTTGTGATGTTTTGTGCTGTTTTATTATATTTTATTTTAAGACGTAAAGATAGTCTTTTAGGTCACCTAAGTGATGAATTAGGGTTTAAGAAAAATCATTTCTAAAATACGACACCATAAAACGACAATAAAAACGGTAAGTTTTTTAGATGTTGACATGCTGTATAGCCATGATTTACTCCCTCAAATAGGCTGGGTGGTTCTGATTTTTTTAATCGGAAAATTTGCGTTCAAAGATACTAAAATTGGTTTGGCAGGTGCGGCTTTAGTCATTGGACATTTTGTTTTAGATTTATTTTCAGGTCATCCACACCATATTTTTGGCGCAGACACACAGACTATAGGATTAGGTAATTATGCTACAGCTGCTTTTCTCGCAATAGGAATTGAAGCGATTTTTACAGTTGGGGTCCTTTGGTATTTCTTCCGCCAAGAAGCTAAAAAAGGCATTCAACGGACTGCCCAAAATAAAACGGCCATTATAGGATTATTTGTATTTGGGATTGTCTTTATGTTGACTATTGCAGAGACTTCTTTTAGGGAATGGCTCAATCTACCCGCATTTAATTTAGGGGTTAATACAAATGTACCTACCCTAATTTTAACCTACCTAGGTATGATTTTTTACTTGAACCATTTCGTGCCAAAATTCAAGGTTGACTAAATGCCTTAAGAATCAGTAACTTTGAGGATTAAAATTATAACGCACACAAAGGTTATGCTGGTCTATTAAGTACCACAGGCTAATTAATTCGGTATTTTATGAATATCTTAAGGATCCCTAAAATTTACCGAATTAATCAACGTGTGGTACTTATTGTGTGTAATTAAAGCCAAAAAAAGTGCAGTCAATCCTACTTGAGATTTTTAAAGAAACGACCTTTACCGAAGAAGAATCACAATTACTCTACAGTAAGTTAAAAAAAATAACTCTTAAAAAGGGCGCCTTTCTTTTAAAAGCAGGTGAAACTGTTAAGGACATCTATTACATTCACAATGGTTGCTTACGAACCTATTTTAAAGATGCTTCGGGGAAAGAACATACCTTACAATTTGCCATTAAAGATTGGTGGACGAGTGATTATATCGCCCTCTATGGAAGAGCGCAATCCAAATCAGTCTCTTCTATTGAATGTATTAAAGAAGCTACACTATATAAATTGTCAAAAAAGGATTTTGATATCCTCTGTAAAGAAAAACCAAAAGTGGGGCATTTTTATATTAAAAAATTAGAATTTGCATTTGCCGCTTTCCAAACAAGAATCCTTGAAAATCTAACTTTGTCAGCAAAAGAACGCTACCTAAATTTTGTTAAAGCTTATCCTAACATTGAACAAAATGTAAAAAATTACCACATCGCTTCTTATCTAGGCATTACTACGGAAAGTTTGAGTAGAATCCGAAAAGAAATTGCCAACGGGTAGTTTCTTACCATACATCAATTTTTTATCTTGTTGATAGCTATACTTTTGCATTTGTGTTCAAATTTCATAATACAAAAGCATATTAACAATGATGAAAAAAATACTAATTGGTTTAGTCAGTTTTTTGATACTAGCCTTTATCGCACTCTACCTAACATCTAGACCCACAGCTACGGAAGATGGCGCATATATGCCATCACCTTTGGCATTAAAATTAGCCACCTCTTCTACTACCGATTTTGATAATACCGTTTATGATAATCCGCACACTGGCAATAAAAAAATATTGATGGTTTGTACGGAAGAAAGGAATATGACCATGGCGAATGGTAAAAAGTTTTCAACGGGAAATCATCCTGTCGAAATGATGTTACCAATGATACACTTAAAAAATGCGGGGTTCGATATAGATATTGTCACGCCAACAGGCAAACCAGTTAAAATAGAAATGTGGGCAATGCCAGAAGAAGATGAACAGGTAATGGCTTTATATGCAGCATATAAGCAGCAATTTGAAAACCCTGGAAAACTCTCTGACTTTGTTAAAAACTCAATGAATGACAGCACAGATACCGACTATTTAGCTGTTTATTTGCCAGGAGGACATGGAGCAATGCTTGGCTTACCTGAAAACAGGGATCTGAATAAATTAATCCATTGGTCACACGATAAGGAGCTGTTTATGTTGTCTATTTGTCATGGTCCATCCGCATTGCTCGCTGCAAATATAGATGGCGATAAAGATTCCTTCATTTATAAAGGGTACAAAATTGCTGCATTTCCAGATGGAGTCGATGAGCAAACACCTATGTTTGGTTATATGCCAGGTCATATGCCTTGGAAATTCGGTGAAAAATTAAACAGCTTAGGCGTTACAATTATTAATCAAGAGGCGGATAACACTTGCCATGTAGATAGAAGATTAATTACTGGAGCAAGCCCGTTAGCCGCTAATGATTTCGGAAAAATAGCAGCAAATGAGCTACTTAAAGCAGTGAACAAATAATAAGCTAACAACTTAAAAAATAATGGCTAGATGGTCAACGTCTATAAATAACCATCTAGCCATCAAACACAACAACCATCAAAAAAATGTATGTTTAAGCTTAAAAATATACTTACCCTTTTTTTCTTAGGAATGTTTTTGGTGAGTTTCCCATCTTATGGTCAAAGCCAAAAAGATACTTTACAATATAAAGTGGATTTGAATTTTTCAGGAAGAAGAATTTCAGGAACTTTTAGCCAAGTGGTCCTTGGAGGAGGATTCAAGGTAGATTTATTGTACAATAACTGGCATCTGGAGAACAATACGGCTTACAGGTACAACAAAACAAATACAAGGTTAATCGAAGATAATTGGTATGACTTAGTTACCCTCAAATACTATCCAAATGGAAATAAAAAACTTTACCCAGGTGTGTTTTCTCATTTTGATAATAATTTAATATATAGGGTGAAAAGTCGCCACAACTATGGAATAGGACTAGGTTCTGTTCTGGACAAAGGCGCAATGAAATTAGCTCTATTAGGAGCTATTGCCAAAGGGAATTCAACTTTTAATGGTGCCGAATTTGTAAATAGTGAACGAGATTTTGCTAATCGGAAAAATGGATTGTTTTTATTTAGAGTAGACAATGGATATGCTATTGCTAAAAAGAAAATCAATTTCTCTTATCAGTTATTTTATTTTCAATCACTCAAAGAAAGAACAGATTATACTATTCGGTTAAATTCTAGAATTAGCTTTAAAATATTTAAAGGTTTATCCTGCTATGTTGTTTATGATTATCGTTTTGAAAATGTACATTTAGCATCTTTGTCTAATTATAATGATATTATACTTTTTGGTATTAATTTGACAGTAAGGGGTTAGCACTAAGTACTAATGATTTTGGAAAATTAGCAACAAATACGCTATTGAGAGAATTGAGATATAATTACTTATCATATAAGTAAGTATCTTTGCAAAAATTTAAAAACATTAATAAATCAAAAACAAATATGGAGTTATTAGATAAGTTAAAGTGGCGGTATGCAGCAAAGGCAATGAATGGCGAAAAAGTACCTCAAGAAAAAGTAGACAATATTATAGAAGCGATATCACTTGCACCAACTTCAAGTGGATTGCAGCCTTTTGAAGTTTATGTTATTACGAATCAGGAGGTAAAAGAAAAAATTAGACCCATCGCTTGGAATCAATCGGTGATTACGGATTGTTCGCATTTATTAGTGTTTGCTGCTTGGGATACCTACACAGCAGACCGAATTAATAAACAGTTTGACTTAACCAATGAGGTTAGAGGGTTTAAAAACGAAGGTTGGGAGAATTACCGCCAAATGTTATTAAGCACTTATCCTCAAAAGGATGCAGAAGTAAACTTTAATCATGCCGCTAAGCAAGCTTATATTGCTTTTGCCAACGCTCTTGTTGCTGCGGCATTTGAGGAAGTGGATGCTACGCCGATAGAAGGTTTTGTGCCAGCAAAATTAGATGCCATATTAGGTTTAAAAGAGCAGGGATTGAGGAGTTGTGTCATCCTTACCTTAGGGTATAGACAGGCAGACAAAGACTGGTTGGTCAATCTTAAAAAAGTTAGAAAACCTAAAGCAGATTTGGTAACAGAGATTGCATAGTTCTATACTTTATAATTTTCTCATCGGACGACGTTCTTCATCCGACGAAAAAATTGGCAAAAATCCTTTCAGTCGGATGACTA
>CALFWI010000289.1 GCA_937928615.1 uncultured Saprospiraceae bacterium
ACTAAACTACTCCCTGTCCATTTTTTCGTAATGCCCAAAGCTTTACTCATAACGCCTGGGCCGCCTGTTAATTGTCGATTGGCTTTATTTTTGCCTCGTCTCTCTAACATGAGTGCCGTATTATCCAAAGGTTCAACAGCACGAATTAAAACAGCATGTGCCATTCCTGCTTTAGCGGTCACCACATTGAATAAATGATGGATTCCATAACAAAGGTAGACATAGGCAACACCACCTGCTTCAAACATACTCGAAGTTCGCTTGGTATGTAAATTTTGATAAGCATGGCAGGCTTTATCGTCAGGCGCACGATAAGCTTCTGTTTCGACTACTTTTCCAGCAGTCAATTGACCATTAAAATTAGTGACTAACACTTTACCGAGTAAATCTTTACTTATTTGGACGACATCCTCTTGAAGATAGAAGGACTTTGTTAATCGCTGTCCTATAAATTTTGACATATATCAAGTAAGAATTTTGGGTAGGTATATGAGAAGATTGAATCTCATATCTATACTTCTTCGAGGAACTGAAGTTCCCCTATACTTTAGGGCATAGCAATAAACACAAAGGCAAAAGTAATAACTGCTATGATTAAACCGTACATAAAGATACGGTAGCAGGTTCGTAAATAAGCATATTTTTTGGCTAATACTTTTCCTAAAAAATAAAGGTCTCTAGTCATAGAGCTATACAGAAAATCGCTGTCTTTAATCATCTCCATCATCCCCCAATGAAAATCATCCATTTTCATATTATAGAAGTTGCCAAAAAATAGCAGGTTTGATTTTTTTTGTCGAATATCTTCTCTAGTAAACACCCCTTCTGTGACTTTAGGCATAGTAGACAAAGTTGCAAAAACAATAGAAGCCAAACAAACGAATAAAAGAATTAAGGTAGGAATGATTAATTTAGGATTATCGTCAAAGTTAGGAACTAAGGTAGAGACAGAAATAGAGACAATAATGGCATTAATACTCAACATGATATTCGCCTTATTATCTGCAATAGAACTTAAATTAACATGTGTTCGATAAGTGGTTCGATACATCGTTTCTACCCCTCGCCCCAAACGAATTTGGTTGATTTCTTTTTTACCTCCGTTGTCCTTTGATTTATTTTTTTTCTTCTTCTTTTTACTCTTTTTTTTAGCGAGAAGCGCTGTTTCTTCGGCACTCAAATTTTCAGGATTTAATCTAGCCTTTTGTTTAACTAGCTGTTTGATATGTTTCTGCTTATGCTTTTCATAAAGTGCTTGTCCAACGGTCGTTTGGAATTGGTGATTCTTCATAAATTCCAATTCAAAATCAATCCAGTCTTCCTCATTCATGACCAATGATTTCACCAAGGCTAATTCTTCCCTAACTTTTCCACAACGCGTCCAATAAATATCCTTTCCTAAATGACTTAGGTCCGCATCACAAAGTATCTTTTCAAATAAAGTTTGAGGAACTTGTGGATATTTAGTCGCTAGGATACAACCCTTAATCGTTTCAATAGCAGCAGGGGAATAGTTATTATCTTTTAAAAACACCGCTGCATAATCCGCACTCCGCTGTTCATGCCCTTCTGCACCTTGATTGTAGCCTGTATCATGAAACCAAGCAGCAATTTCCAATAATTCCGTATACTCAGCAGTTACACCTTCTAGCGCACAAATCTCCTTTACCGCATTGACCACATTGATGGTGTGTTGCAAATTATGATAAGCATATTTTTCAGGAATATGCTGTTCGAAGAACTTTTTCGCATAGTCTTCAACACTTTCTAATATGGCTTTCTGCGCTACTTGCATATAGAATTTTGCTGCGTATTTAATACTATTCTTAGAATTTACTTTATTAAAAGGTTAAATTATTAAAATTATTGGAGGAATTCGCTAAAGAATTAGAAAAATATAGGCTTAGTTCTACAAAATAGCCAATTATTTTAGATTAACCTTTTCTTTTTTACGTTTTCAAAGAAAAGTATGTTTTCAAAAATGTAATTATTTGCCAGTGTTGGCAAAATGAGTTATAGCCGATTTATCGGGATGAAATCACTTAGAGCCGCAAAATGAATAAATATAGAAGATTAAATTAATAAAAGGTGTTATTTGTTATTTAGTGAGGCATTGAAATTAATAATTCCCCTCCTTTCCCTCAGGTTTTGAACCGAACCCTTATTTTTGTCCTTATTATAATATAAAGTATACTTTGAGACTTGCTCAAAATAACTATAAAATAAAAATCCATGAAAATAGCCGTAGCGCAATTAAACTTTCACGTTGGTAATTTTGAAGGCAATCTTCAAAAAATGTTAGCAGCTGTCAAGACGGCTAAAAAGCAGAAAGCAGACATCGTTTGTTTTAGTGAATTAGCAACAACCGCTTATCCTCCAAGAGATTTTGTAGAATTTGATGATTTTGTGAAGCAAGCAGAAAAGACGGTTAAAAAGTTAGCTAAAGCAGCCAAAGATATTGCGATTATTGTTGGTTCAATTAGTAGGAATCCAGTGATTGAAGGTAAAGATTTATACAATTCCGCCTATTTTTTAGCGGAGGGTAAAATCCAAGAAGTTCGCCATAAAGCACTCTTACCTACTTACGATATTTTTGATGAATACCGTTATTTTGAGCCTGCTACCGAATTTAATATCATAGAATTTAAAGGCAAAAGAATTGCGCTAACTATCTGTGAAGATATGTGGAATTTAGGCAATGAGAATCCATTATACACCATTTGTCCAATGGATGAATTAATGCCACAGCAACCAGATTT
>CALFWI010000290.1 GCA_937928615.1 uncultured Saprospiraceae bacterium
CCTTCGATGTAGTAAATAGCTTCATAAAAAAGTCGCTGTTTTTGATTGCCCGTATTCACAAAAAAGAATGGATTATTAGGCTTAGTACTGACCGTCAATTTTTCTTTAGCTTTCGTAACTGCCAATAAAAACCGAGCGTAATCAAATGGCTTTAGCAAATAATCTACCGCTTCTACTTCATAACTTTTGACGGCATATTCACTATGCGCTGTTGTGAAAATAATTAATGGTTTTTTGGTGAGGTTTTTCAATAATTGCAAGCCAGAAATATCGGGCATATTGATGTCTAAAAAAACAATATCTGGTGCTTGGTCATTGATGTACTCAATGCCATGGAAAGGGTTGGTGAACGTTGCGGCTAAGTTCAAAAAAGAGACTTTGGCGGCGTGGCTTTTGATAATCGTTAGGGCGCTTGGTTCGTCGTCTATGGCTATTGCTTTTAGCATAATTTTATTTTTTTGGACACAGAGGGCACGAAGAAGACACAGAGGGCACAAGAGTTTTTAATTGTGAAAACCTTAGTTTAAATGTGGAAATTACCTTTTTTAAGCGTCTTTATAGTGTACCCCCGTTTTCTTAATTAAACAAACATAACTATGACTTTAAATGAACTTACACACCTTATTATCGGTAAAGCTATCGAAATTCACAAAACGCTTGGTCCTGGATTATTAGAAAGTACTTATCAAGAATGCCTTTTCTATGAACTAAAAGAAGCAGGATTATTCGTTGAAAAAGAAAAAACGTTACCCTTAATCTACAAAGAAGTTAAACTTGAACAAGGCTACAGAATAGACTTATTGGTTGAGAATACGGTTGTTATTGAAATCAAATGTGTCGAAAAACTAGCTCCTGTTCATACCGCCCAAGTATTAACTTATATGAAATTAGGAAAACATAAAATAGGCTTATTACTGAATTTTCATTCTAGAGTTTTAAAAGATGGCATAAAAAGATACATTCTATAGACTATAACCTAATTCAAACTAGAAGGCACAGCACCTCACAAATCTCTGTGGTCTCGGTGTCTTCTCTATGCTCTCTGTGTCCAAAAAATCACGCCAAATTTATCTCCAAATGCACCTCAAATTCAGTAGGCGTCTCTTCAATAATCAATTCATATTGCTGTGGATATAAAGCAGCTAAACGTTTTCTAGTATTACTTAAGCCTATTCCATTACTACTCTTGGCTTCTTTTTGATGGATGACCGTATTCGATAATTCCATCACCAACCAATTATTATGGATGCTTACATTTAAGTCTAAAAAGGTTTTCTCAGTTGTACTAACACCATATTTAAAAGCATTTTCTATAAAAGGAATTAATAATAACGGAGCAATTTGGTACTCCTCAAGATTCTCTTGTACCAAATTAATCCGCAATTCATTATTCGAGGTGATCCGTAATTCCTGTAATTCAATATATTTTTTAATGTAGTCGATTTCTTTGCTTAAGGAGATAAACTCTTTTTGCGCATCATTCAAATTATAGCGCATTAAAGTTCCTAATTTGGCGATGCCATCCGCTGTTTTTTTACTCTCTTCTTCAATGCCTAAAGCATATAGGGAATTTAAGGTATTGAATAAAAAATGTGGATTAACTTGTTGTTTTAGGGCATTTAATTCGCTGGCAGATTTCTCTTTTTCTAGCGTAACAATGTCATTTTTTTGTTTCCACCATTGGTAAACTAAAATAAAAGGGATACTGTAAAACATAGTTGCCCATACCGTTTCTGTTGGAAAATAATAAAAATTAGTCGTTCTTTCTCCCTTTGGAATCCAAATGGAAGGCCCTGCTTGATAACTTTGAAAATGAACATATTTATACAAGAGTGCCGCTATTGGAAAAAAGAACATTGCTAATCCTACAAAAGCAATTAAATAATAAAAAATGCCTTTGTTTTTAAATACTTGTTCAATCAATAAATAATGATTTAACCAATAAAAAGCATACCCTGTAAAGAATAAAGCAAACCATTTAAAAAAGGCTATCAAAAAAAAAGGTAGATTTTCTCCAAGCGTAGTTGCATAAGCCCAATATAATGCAGCCAATAGCACCAATGATAATAGTATTTTTTCTATGTTCAATTGTTTAAACCATTCTCCTACCTTTAATTTACCAATTAAAAAGTCATTAAAATGAATAATTAATTCTACCGCTAGTAAAGCTAATCCAAAAATTACTGGCGTATCTATTTGTATTTGAAGTGGTTCATAAATATGGGCAATATTATAGTAAAATAATAAAAATCCATGTCCAATAAAACAATAGCACCATAATAATCCTAGCATTAACTTAGAAAGGTTTTTATACAAAGTCTTTCTAAAAAAACTAAACAATAATACAGGAGCAAATAAAACCGTATGTCCAAGAATAAATTGACCAAACAATTGCCATTTTTCCAATTCTAAATAAACACGACCTCCAGGAATATTAGGATTCCGAAAAGTTAAAATTCGGATATGGCTTACAAAGGCTATAGCGGCTAAAAACAACCATACGGTATTCGTTATTAGAAAATGTCCTATTTTATTAGTAATTGCTCGCATAATTGATTGGTTGCTGTGATTAGATAGTATGAGCTAATAAGTTGATGAGATTACTTTAGTGTACGCTCATTACCTCATCACCTCATTGACTCATTACCTTCTAAAATTACTCTTCAACAGGAAAATCCGCCAATATAAAATCCAGCCCAAACTCATCCTGCCCAATATCCATCGTTTCTAATTTAATAGCAGGGTCACACCATTTTAATTTACTTTCCACATTGCCTCTAATGGTAAATTTCATATACTCCGCTACAAATTCACAAGGTTTAGGTGCTTTGCCAGCACTGCCTTCAACTATCTCTAAATCACCTGTTCTGATAATCGTTTCTGCTGCGCCGTCTTTTAAAGTGATGGTTTCTTCGATAACGCCTCTAACATCATTTTGTGTTTTATAGGCAATTGTTAACTCCTCTCCTGTCGAGTTTCTAACATATACGGTATAACTTGTTGCCATATCACAGCTAAACAAACAAAGCGTCATTAAAAATAAGACTACATTTTTCATAATTCGGGTTTTAATGTTTAAAAGATAGTACAAGTATAAAGGCATCAAAACGTTTAAAAAAATGGATGTGGTGAACTGCCTTTATTTTGTGACGAACTTGCTTTAATATGTGTAAGTAATACTGCCAACTGCTTACTGAAAACTGCCAACTGATTTCCTTCTTGGTTCGTCGAGATTCCTTCTTGGATAATCGACTAAAGTTGTTTTCAGGGCAAAAGAGGGGTATATTTGACCTGTTGATTAAGTAATTGTTTAACAGTTATTTATAACATATAAACAGCCTCAACGAATTCTTTTATTCGTTTCTTAGGCAGTTTTAAAAAAGGCGAATGTGGCAGTTGTTTGATTGCCGCTTTGCCTTCTGAAAAAATAAAGCGGATTATCAATTCGCATCAAATATAATAACGGATTGACAATCCGATAGACAAAACAAACAGCCGCAACGGATTCCCCTATTCGTTTCGTTGGCAGTTTTGAGCAGGGCAATAGTGGCAGTATATTTATTGCCGCTTTGCCTTCCAAAAAAGACAAAGTAACCAAATGAAATTATTAACAAACCACAAAATAATAAAAACCGATTTAGGGAAACTTAAACTAGCAGACGCTTTAGAAAAGTTAGTGCAAGAAGATTTTTTCAAGCACGATGCTTCTTTTTATCTAATAAGAAAAGTTAGTGAGCAGCATGTAATATTTGGCATCCCTAGAAATAGAGCGACTGCCAAACAAATACACGAATTTGTATATAAGCCGATAGAAAAAGTAATTGAGGTAAAAAGTAGGTATGAACCTATTTTTTTCCCTAATTATTGGCTTCTCTTACTTCCAATACAAGTAATGTATTTAGGCGGGATAGCATTAGTGCAAAGAGAGTGGATGACTTTCTTCTTTACGATAGTAGGCATCACTATTTTTATATTATGGACGGCATCTGCTAGTATTAAATATGATTCGGCTATTATTGAACGAGCATTAGCCATTAGATTAAATTATCTGGCTCGAAACAAGCCATAAATATTTTAACCTTCAAAAAGATTAGCTATGAAAAAGACCCTTAGTTTTCTATTAATCATTTGTTCTATAGCCATTTTTGGCACTCGGATTTCAAAGAATATTACCTTTAAACAAAATGTCAAAGGTTATTTGAAAAGAGCAGCAGATGCCAATACCGTCGAACTAGCCAATGCAGAATTAACTAGAGTAATTGACTATTTAGAAGCCAATAATTTAACCAGCGGATATACGTCCGTTATGTGGGAAACACCAGATGAAGATATTGACTTTTGGTATAGAAACTTAAAGGCTAGTCAGAATGAGCTACAAAATTTGGGTACGGCAAGTGCTTTAGAAAAGACCAATGTATTGATTAAATTAAGAGAGACGTTACTAGATGTAGGAGAAAGAACAAAAGTAACAGTGCCAGAAGGATTGCATGTTTATCCAAATAACAAATTGTGGGCAGGTTTAACAACTTTTGCATTTTCTGCTATTTCCGTTGGCTTAATCCTGCTTATTCCAGCAGAAGAAAAGAAAATTATAGCGCCAATAGCCGATAATAGTTAGCCCCCTTTCAACCTTTATAACTCTGTACCTCTAAACCCATTATTCCTAAACCATTTAAAATAAAACGCCATGTTGGAAACAATTTTAATTATTTTGATTATCGCCATCCCGATTATGATTTCGGGCTTATTTACCGTCAAACAACAAACGATTGCCCTAGTCGAACGTTTTGGCAAATTTAACACGACTGCTTTGCCTGGGCTGCAATTTAAGATACCGCTAATTGATAGCGTAGTTGGCCGAGTGAGTATGAAAATACAACAGTTGGATGTGATGGTAGAAACCAAAACAAAAGACGATGTATTTGTGAAGTTAAAAGTATCGGTACAATACAACATCTTAAAAGATAAGGTATTTGATGCCTTTTATAAATTAGAATTACCTGAGGAGCAAATTACTTCTTATGTCTTTGATACGATTCGAGCAGAAGTACCGAAAATGAAATTGGATGAAGTCTTTGAAAGAAAAGATGATATTGCGATAGCGACTCGTAGAGAATTGGAAGAAGCGATGAAAGAATATGGCTATGGTATTGTCAAAGCTTTGGTAACAGATATTGACCCTGATGCAGCAGTCAAAAAAGCGATGAATCGAATTAATGCCTCTGAAAGAGAAAAATTAGCCGCAGAGTATGAAGCGGAAGCAGATAAAATTCGCATCATTGCCAAAGCAAAAGCAGAGGCAGAAAGCAAGCGGTTACAAGGTAAAGGTACGGCCGACCAAAGACGAGAAATTGCCAAAGGATTAGAAGATTCTGTGGATGTGTTGAATAAGGTAGGAATTAATTCTCAGGAAGCATCCGCTTTGATTGTGATTACGCAGCACTACGATACCTTACAAGCAATGGGAGAAAGCACGAATAGCAACTTGATTTTATTACCGAATTCTCCATCCGCAGCGAGTGATATGTTGTCGCAAATGGTGACCTCTTTTGCGGCTTCTAAGCAAATTGGGGAGCAGATGAGTAAAAAGAAGTCGGTTTTGCCTACGAAGACTAAAGAGCAGTTATGGTAAATTGACACTTAAATCAGTCAGTACTCCTTGTAGTTACTGACTGATTTTTTATGTTTTAAATAAATCATCAAGCGTCAAAACTTGGTCAATTAAACCCAGACTATATTGATTTGGCGTAATGCCAAAAGTAGTAATTAGTGATAAAAAAAGGTGCTTTTTAGTTTTAGTAGTCCTTTGAAAAACAGTTAATTTGTCTTTTAATTGGACTGCATCGGACTTAGACAAAAGTAATTCATCTTTATAGAACTTGATTTCAAATAAATTAATAATCTGGTCATTTCTGTCAAGTAATAAATCTATTTGAGTCCCCTTCTCTAGTTTTGTTCCTTTTTTATAAAAAGAAGAAGCGGTCGCATAAACGCCTCCAATTTTCAAGGCTTCTTTAATTTGGTCAACATGCTTTAAACAAATATTTTCATAAGCATAACCACTCCAAGTTTTGTAAACTTGTGTTTGACTTAACCGTTGCCAAACATCTTTTTTATCTCCTAGGTTTTTCTCAATAAATTGTAAATAAAAGAGCGAATATTCATCTGTCAATCGGTATAGCGTATCCTTCTTTTTTTTATTAAATGGTTGATAAGTCGCTATAAATCCAGATAGAGTTAATTCATCTAACGTTCTGGTTAAACTTCCCCCATTTGATAATTTACTGTACTTAATAAGTTCAGTTCTATTTAAACCTTGTCTTTTTTGAGCTAATGCCCTAATAATTGTAATATGTTTCTCCGCATTATCAAATAATGCAGGATATAATTTAGAAAATTCATCTCTTAAAAGTCCTGTTTCAGAAAAACAGATGTCGTTAATAACTTGTACGGCACTTTTACCTGCCTCTATTTGTTCTAAATAATGAGGAATACCACCTATCGCCATATAAATCTGAACTAACTGATAACGGTTTAAGGTTATATTTTTGTTTTGTAAATATTGCTCCGTTTCTAGTAAACTAAAAGGATGCAACTCGATTCTTTTGGTAATTCTATTATGTAAGCCCCCTTTATGATTGACCACTTTTTGTATCATCCAAGAAGCTGCTGAACCACAGATAACGACGACTATCTTTTGATTGATGGCCCAACTATTCCAGAAATAGCTTAAACCTCTTAAAAAACCAGATTTTGGCGTAGCTAACCAAGGTAATTCATCTAAAAAGATGACCTGTTTTCTATTTCCTTCTTTTTCTTTTAGATAATTAATGAGCATCCGAAATGCTTCCAACCAATTTTTAGGCTCTTTTAAGGGCATCTTTGTGCCCATAAATTCAGCTAACTGATAACTGAAATTTTGTAGCTGTTCGGATAAAGGGGCATCTTGTAAACCTGTTAATTCAAAATCTATTTGTGTTTTGTAAGTTTGCTTTATTAAAAAGGTTTTTCCTACTCTTCGCCTACCAATAACTGCTATCAATTCTGCCCGATTCGATTGGTAATTTTTTTCTAAAATAGCAATTTCTTTCTTGCGACCAGTTAATATATTACTCATTATAATTTTTATAATTGGCTTAATGTTGGTAAAAATACACAGATTAAGCCAGTTATAAAAATCATAGTTGGCTTAATCTATGCTTAAACACATAGATTAAGCCAACTATAAGACAGTTATAAATCTTAAAAAACAATTCATTACCAGTTACTAAAAAGAATAATCAGATTTTCACTACTTTTGACCTGCTAAAAAATTATCCTATTTAATCTTTGTCAAAAGCATCATGAGAAAGCTATTACTATTTCCCTTTTTCCTTTCCTTACTAGGTTTTATGGCTTGTTCTGCACAAAAACAAATTTCTGATAATCAACCTGTTAATAGCTACGATAATTATCTGAAAAAACGAACTGCTTTGTTAAAAGCAGATAGCCTACTCTATTTTGATGCCGCCATTAAATTGACGCCGAAAGAACAACAACTCAATCAACAACTAGTCGATTTGCAGCAGAATATGATTGCCAATTATAAAGCCAATCATTTTTTTCCACCTGCCAGAAATTTTTATAATTCTAAAGCGCATATCGAACAAACACCTTTATTCAAAATATTAAAAAAAATGCCCAAAGGCGGTATTTTACATTTGCATAGTGGTGCTATGGGCAATCCTAGATGGGTTGCACAGAAAGCGATTGATACGCCAGAAATGCACGTTTTTTGGGAAGCAACCAATGACCAATATACCAAAGGTCAATTACAGGCCTATGCGAAAGATAAAGCACCAAAAGGATTTCGACCTGCTTACGAAATAGCCAATACCAATGCTAATTTCAAAAGCGAATTAGTTGATTTATTAACTTTTGATGAAAGTATTGACCGAGATTCAGTAGATATTTGGCAAGAGTTTGAATATGTCTTTCAACGGATTAATGGCTTTTTAACTTATGAAAAAGTAGCGATAGATTATCTAGTACATGGCGCAGAAATATTGATTGCGGATAATATTCAACATGCTGAATTTAGAACCTTTTTTACATCTAGGTTTTATGACTTGGCAGGCAATAAAAATACAGAAAAAGAATACTTAGAAATATTAGAAACGGTAGAAAAAAGAGTCCAAGCAATCGACCCTGATTTTACGTTTATTTTAATCCAGCAAGGCTTACGATTTTTTGACCAATCCATCATTGAAAAAGAGGTCTTCGCTGCTCATGAATATCGAACTAAATATCCTAAATGGGTACGTGGTTTTGATTTGGTCGCAGAAGAAGATAATGGGCACACCACCCTTTTTCATGCCCAACAATTTTTGTTATTAGATTCTCTAAAAAAAGCAACAGGCGTAGAATTACCACTTTATTTACACGACGGAGAAAGCAATTGGGCATCGACCGCTAATTTATACGATGCTATTTTATTAGGTACTAAAAGAATTGGGCATGGCTTTAATTTATTCCGTTTCCCTAACCTCATCGAATTGGTCAAAGAAAAAGATATTTGTGTAGAAATTAGTCCATTGAGTAATCAAGTATTGGGCTATATTCGGGATTTACGCATGCACCCTGCAAGTACTTTTTTACGCCGAGGCGTGAATTGTGTGATTAGTTCGGATGACCCTTTAATTTTCGATTACGAAGGCTTGAGTTATGATTTTTGGTCGGTCTTTTTAGCTTGGGAATTAGATTTGGCAAGTTTGAAAAAGTTGACTCGAAATAGTATTGAATATGCAGCTTTGACGGATGCGGAGAAGGCAACAGCGATGGCTATTTGGGAGCAACGGTGGGCTGAATTTATAGAAGCAACACTAGTCGAATTACGATAAAATCATTAAATAATCCAAGTTGCGGAGTAGTTAAAATGGTTATATTGTTTTATGGTTATATTGCT
>CALFWI010000291.1 GCA_937928615.1 uncultured Saprospiraceae bacterium
TGTAGGTGCTTATTAGGCGGCTGTTTCCCACAGCCGCCTAATTTCAAGGAATCATTCTACCCCTCTTTATTAAAATGGTACCTATTTTACTATTATTTGGCAATAAGGAAAAAACGAAAATAACTAAGTAATTTAAGTTTCGGAGAATTGTAGTATTGCTATATTGTTGTATTTTTACAGTGTTGGATAACTCTTAATTCGAGATTTTTAGCCCCATTAGCAATATAACCATAAAACAATACAACCATTTTCATTTTTCTGTACCTTGGTTAAGCACTAAAATACCTCTCCATTTAAAAGCCTTTCAAAATTCTTATCTTTATGCTCCAATAAAGGCGAAGCAAAATCTGCCTTGTGAATTTCCAAAGACCATTTTTCTTGTTTATCTTCTAGTAACTGTGGGTAATAAATCCGCTTGATTGGAATTTTACTATAATAATCTTTTCGGTGAATACCATCAGGAATTGCTCCAATTTCGGCGGTTACTCTGACAGAAAAACGCTTATCTTCTGGTGGGTTTTCCGTTTTAAACAAATGTAATCCACTTTCTCCTTTAAAAAATAAATTAGCACAAGCGCCTTCTATTTTAAAGACGATACCACAAAGGATATCTCCATTTTCAGGGGTAATAAATTTAGTTTTAGCAGGCTCTGAAAAATCAATCGTGACATATTCTTTTTTCTGGTAGCGGCCTTTTAATAATTCGCCAACTTTATCATCTCCTTGAAAAGGAATCGTCGCCTTGTATACTGCCTCTCGATACCAGATAGTTTTAGTGGTGATTTTAAATGCTTTTTTATGAACAATTTGTGTATAGATTTCTTTTAATTTATTGGCCTCTAAGCCGTAAATCGCTAAAAAAGTTTTATTTCCTGCTTGGTTAATTCGACTGTTTAATTCAATTTTAAATTGAAATAAATCTTTTAGCCAAACTTTCAATTGGTCCGCAATAGTCGCATCGTAAGTGCTTAAACCCATATAGGCAATCGACACCGATTCTTCCTGCTTTTCAATTCGTTCTTTTAAGCTGCGTAAATGTTCTTTTGTTTCTAATAAATAGCTATAACGTTCGGCATTTTGTTGATTACTCCAGAATTGGTCCGCTGATTTTCGCTTTTTTCTTTCTAAAATTTCTATTTCACTTAATAAGCGTATAAATGTACTTCCCTCTTCTAATTTTGCTAAATTTCGCCTTAGTTCACTAGCATAATCCGCATAATCAATTTTCTCTAATTCTTCTAATAATAAATCTAGCCCAAGTGGGTCAGCATCAAGTGCTATCACAATCTTTTCGTCAATGACCTCAACATTAGCAATTAATTGGTCTTCATTATCATGCTGATTCAATTCTTGTGCTAAAGGGATAATGAGTTGTTCTTTAATCGTTCGTTGTAACTGCCTAGCTCCATATTCTCGACTATAACCAATCTTAGCTAGATGACTGTAAACAGCTTCTGATAAAGTCAAATCCAAACGACGAAATTGAATGCCTTCTAGTTTTTTAAACAAATCAATTTCTCGTTCTACAACATAGTGTATGACTTCGCTAGATAAAGGCGCAAAAGGAATCACTTCATCCATCCGACCGACTAATTCTGGTCTAAAAAATTGCTGTACGGCACTCATAAAATGAGTAGTTACCGCTTCCTCGTCTACAGTTTTCGTTAAACTAATTCGATTGCCTTCCAAATTAGCAGCGCCAATATTGGAAGTCATAATAATAATCGTACTACAAAAATTAACCAACTTTCCACTACTATCCGTTAAGCGGCCTTCACTTAAAACTTGTAATAATAAATCGAAAAAATTAGGATGTGCTTTTTCAATTTCATCAAATAATAAAACACAAAAAGGGGCTCTTCGAACTGCCGCAGTTAGTAGCCCATCCGAACCATAATTTAGGCCTGTCAAACGCATCACCGAATAAGGATCGGCATATTCGCTCATATCAAAACGCACCATTTTATCTCGATTGCCAAACATAAACTGTGCTAATACTTTGGCTAATTCTGTTTTTCCCACTCCTGTTGGGCCTACAAATAATAGGGATGCAATAGGTTTCCCTGTTTTAGTTAAAGCTGTTTTTACAGAAGCCAATAAATCAACAATACTATTAACCGCTCGTTCTTGTCCAAAAACATTATTATTAAAGTCTTGCTTAATTTGACTAGGGTTCATCGGTACTTCAGGGTCAACCATAAAGAGTGGCATTCCCGTCTCTTCACAAAAATATTGTAGGACTTCCGAACGGTCTAAAGTCTTATTCTTTTCTTTTCTACCAGTTGGTTTTTGATTAATTAAAATACTTTCTAGAAAACGAATCGGTTTACCAGGCAAACCAGCATAAGGCGTGAATCGACGATTTAATCTAAGGGTTTCTCGAATCGCTTCTGTATCAATATTAATGCGTCGATGGCTCGCTAAATTTTGCACCTTTTTTACAATAATTGTTTCTAAGTCTTTTCGAGGTTCTTCTAAGCGAATAATTTGAAAAAGGGTTAAATAATTAGGGCTTCGCAATTCAATTCTTGCCATCTCTTCCTCCGTACATTCCGAAATCAAAGTAACTTCCCCACGACCAATAAAAGAACGCATGTAGTCGGCCATACTTACGCTATTTCCCTCGTATTGACCCACCTCAAATAATTCCATAAAATTCCGAACAAAAAGTACATCCTTCGTGCTTGCTAATTCTCGGCAAACAATCGCCAATCCATCTTGCCAGCCTGTATTTCCCGTTAACTCCTTAATCATAACCGAAGCAGTCGTTTCCCAAAAATCACCTTCAATCTTTCGGTCTTTTTGCTGTCGAATCATCTCCCAAACCAACGCCGTTTTTCCAACACCTGATGCACCAACTAATAAGACATTTCGATTAAATTTTCCTTTTAAAGCTTTTGTTAATTGATTGAGTGCTTCTTTTCGACCATAAACGACTTGGCGTTCTATCTTTATTTTTTGCGCAATTTTTGGTAATAATAAATCTTGTTTGCCGTCCTGTAATCCTTCTAACTCTTTCAAACTTGGAAAACGAAAGTCAATATTTTGTTGGGCTATTTCTACCGCATCATGCCAAATACTAGCAACGATAGCATGTACCGAGGTTAATCGCTGTTTTCTAGCAAATTCTAAATGAATCGCATCTGCTAAGTTTTCTATTAATTTATCAATACTATTGGCAAAAGTCTCTACCCCTAAAACAGGTACAATTCCCCAATAACCTTTATCCGCCAATTCATTAAAAAAATAGTCAAAGGTTAAATCAAAGGCTGGATAACTAATACCATCTTTAGCAGCATGCAACCCGATGGTAACCCTATCCTGATGATATTCCCCTTCCACATATTCATTTAAGATTTGCTGATAATTTCCCTTATTTAAGATTTTCTGTTGAAAAATTTCTGCATATTTTCCTGCCAATAAATGAAAAGGTTCATTTAATCGAATAGCATCCGCATCCATCATGGGCACACGAATGGTGTTTTCTTGAAAGAAATGCAATTGGAAAGCATGAAAAGGAATCGTAATCGTATAAGCCATAGATTTATCCAAATGGTACTATAAAATATCTATATAAAATACCAAATTTAAAACTTATTTGGAATACTTTTACAAAAATTGCCTCAACGATAAATATTGTTTTTCATGAATAGGCTATATAAAAATATATTTTTAGGAGTATCCATACTATTGATTTCTTTATCCGCTTGTCATGATAAAGCAGGACTAGAACAAGGATTGATTGAACAAACCGTTAAAGAAAAAGTAGCCAATCATCAAAAAAAGAAGAAAGCAAATTGTCGGCGAGAGGCACTTGCAGAAGCAGTCATCATTGCAGATTCGGTAATGATTCAATTGGCGTTATCTAAGGTAGATACGAATGGTCAGGGGAATCGCCCTATAAAGCCTGCTCGCCCTGAATTGGATTTACCTGTTGATACTACGCCGATTAAGCCTTTATTTGAGGATACGATTATCCATTTAAAAGATGATACTGCGGTATTATTGGAGCAACCTAAATTGATAGAAAAAGATGTGTTGTTGAAAGACACGATAAAAAAATAACTTTGGTAAGTTAAATCACCATAATTTTCAAAATCATGGTGATTTATCTCTTAGTGGTCTTTCAAATTAATAGTGTCGGGTAGTTCGTAATCGCCAAATTTATTGGAACTGTAAATTATCCGTTGATTAGAATCCTGAAGGGATTCAACGTAAATAACCCCGTATGAAAATGCGGGGTGACTGCAAAATATTCCAATCTCTCAACCCTGAAAGGGTTGAACATTAACATTTTACGTTCAACCCTTTCAGGGTTAGCGCATAATATTCTAGCACTTCCACCGCATTTCATACGGTGTTATTGTTGTTTAATCCTTTCAGGATTTTAAATTGGAAAATCAACCAATAATTTACAGTTCCAATAAATTTGGCTGTTACATAAGACATCCTACCCGACACTATTAACTGGATTAACTACTTAGTTATTTTTCTTAATTCTCGTTTTTACCAGCTGAATGGTCTCTTCATAAGTATCGGCATCGAAAGTAATAATCGTATCTATTTGGTAGAGTCCTATCTCTGCTTCTGTTAAGGTTATTTTTTCTATCACTTCCAACGCTTTAGGAGTTCTAGTAAGCACTTTTGTTTTGACCACTTCGATGGTTTCTTCAAAAGTTGTTGCATCAAAAGTTATAATCGTATCTATTTGATATTCCTCTTCTAAATTAACCAATTTCGATTGAGCGGGGATAAGGGGCATAGCCACTTCTTTAGCACAAGCAGTACATACAATTAAAAGGAGTAGAATAACTAAGGCATTCAAGACATTTTTCATAATAGCTGATTTTCGATATTTTATTATTATTTATAACTCTTTAATGCGCTATTTTGAAAAAGTCACAACTAAAAACAACAAGACCTCCAAGTTTTAAAAAACTTGGAGGTCTATCAAACGAAATAATAAAATTATTTTTATCCAGCTTAGTAATGTTGAAAAAATAACTTGAACAACTATAATTCGTGGGGTAATAAATTCGTGGGGAATTTAAGACTAGATGTCCAACTTATTTTTTATTCGTTACTTAAGCCACAATTGCTTGTTTAACCTCAATCATATTTTTCAACTTTTCAATCAAAAAGTCAACTTCTTCTTTGGTATTAAAATGAGAAAAAGAAAAGCGAATGGTTTTTCTATCTGCCGCCGCATTGATACTTGCTAAAACATGCGACCCTTTTTCTGCTCCAGAACTACAAGCACTACCACCAGAAGCACTAATACCTGAAATGTCTAAATTCAACATCATCATGTCCGATTTCGGGTGCGGAGGGAAAGACACACTTAAAACGGTATATAAATAATTTTCTTGGCAGCCGTTGAATTGAATATCCTCAAAGTTTTGAGTTAATTCATCTTTTAAATACTGTCGTAAGTCATTAATGTAGGCATGTTTTTCTTCCATTCCTCCAATCGCCATTTCTAAAGCTTTAGCAAGCCCTACAATGCCATAAAAATTTTCTGTCCCTCCTCTCATGTTCCGTTCTTGCGCACCACCATCAATATAAGGCTTAATCATAGAATCCCCATTAATATAAACAAAACCAACACCTTTAGGGCCATGAAATTTATGTGCAGAACCAGTTAAGAAATTAATTTTTGTTTTTTCCACATCAATAGGGAAATGTCCCATTGTTTGGACAGTGTCTGAATGGTATAAAGCATCATGCGCTTGACAAATCTTTGAGATTCTATCCATATCAGCGATTGTCCCTATTTCATTATTCGCATGCATCAAAGACACCAAGGTCTTTGTATCCGAGTTTTCTAATAAGGCATTTAATTGGTCATAATCTACTCGACCACAGTTATCAATATCCACAAATTCCAAAGTAACATCATGCGTTTTTTCTAAGCTTTCAATTGGATGCAACACACAGTGATGTTCCATTCTAGAAGTAATAATTCGTTGCACCCCCAAATCTCTAACGGAGCATTTCAAAGCCATATTCGTAGACTCTGTTCCACCAGAAGTAAAAAATATTTCTCCTATGGAAGCATTTATAGAATTGGCAATTGACTTTCTAGCTTTTTCAATAATTGAACGAGCCGTTCTACCTTCTCTATGAATAGAAGAAGGGTTACCAAAATTTTCTCGCATCACCTTAGTCATCGCCTCAATTACAGTAGCATCTAAAGGCGTTGTTGCCGCGTTATCAAAATAAACTCTCATCGAAACTGGTTTTATTTAATTCATAATGGACATTTCTGTCCGTTTTTTGGTTAGGTGAAAAACCCTACAAACAAAATGCTTGAGTTATAGTTCCCTACAAAGTTACCTCAAATAAAAATAAAAGCTATCATATACATGTTGAAAAGTTCATGCATTTTGAAATGGTAATAATTACCAATATTAATAATTGGGCGAAAATAAAATGACGCTCTTTATTTTTATCGCCTTACTTATTATCTGTATCTTTGTACTTTAAAACTTATCAATACTTTGATTCAACTTTAGCAATGGAATATAGAAGAAGAAAACAGCAAAATAATCACAAGAAGGATAAAACTACTTATGGTCCTTTTAATCCAAGAGCTACTAATCGACTACTAACGAAAGAAACGGTAAGTCTGAGTGATTTAGGAGACGATATTCGTTTGAATAAATATGTGGCGCATTGTGGTATTTGTTCTCGTAGAAAAGCAGATGAATATATCAAACAAGGTTTGGTCAAAGTAAATGGAAAGCTGGCAAAAGAACCAGGTACTCGCATCAAGCCAACCGATGAAGTGCAATATAAAGGAACCATCATCAAACCAGAGGTTCGAAGAATTTATGTCTTGATGAATAAACCCAAGGGGACAATCACCACTTCTAGTGACGATAAAGGAAGAAAAACAGTGATGGATTTAATTGGAACGGATGTTAAGGAACGAATTTTCCCCGTTGGACGGTTAGATAGAGAAACGACAGGTTTATTAGTTTTTACCAACGATGGAGATTTAGCTAAAAAATTATCTCACCCAAGTTATAATGTCAAGAAAATTTACCATGTCGTTTTGGATAAACCTGTGGTCAAAAATGATTTACAAAAAATCAGAGAAGGCTTGACTTTGGAAGATGGCAAGGCAGAAGTAGATGGAATTGATTATGCGCGTAATAAAGGAAAGAATGAAGTAGGTATAGAAATTCATATTGGTAAAAACCGAATTGTCCGCCGTATTTTTGAGCATTTAGGTTATGAAGTCCTGAAGTTGGATAGAATGTATTATGCTGGGCTGACGAAGAAAGATTTACCTAGAGGTCGCTATAAGTTTTTGGATGAAAAGGAGATTATTATGCTGAAGCATTTTGTGTAAGACGACACACGGTATCCGATTTACGGTACACGGTAATACTCACTCGCAATGAAAATAGTACAAGGAGACTTAATAAAATTAGCACTAGCTGGAGAATTTGATGTAATCGTTCATGGTTGTAATTGTTTCTGCACGATGGGTGCTGGCATCGCTAAAATGATTAAGCAAAAATTTCCCGCCGCATATCAAGCGGATTTATCAACGGCTAAAGGTAAAAAAATTAAACTTGGACAAATTAGTTATGCGACTGTTGAATTGGCAGCCAGTAAATTAATTGTCGTGAATGGATATACTCAATATAACTGGAGCGGTCGTGGGGTAAAAGCAGATTATCTAGCTATTCGACAAGTTTTCAAAGCGATAAAAGATAATTTTTCAGGTTTGCGAATTGGTTACCCTGCAATTGGCGCAGGTTTAGCGGGAGGAGATTGGTCAATTATTGCCGAAATAATCGAAACAGAACTAGCAGAAGAAAACCATACTTTCGTAGAATATAAGAAATAAGCAGAAAAACAGCCTAACAAACAGCGACATTAGGAACAAAACCCTAACTTTGCAGGCTTTAATAGCTAAAAGAAAAATCT
>CALFWI010000292.1 GCA_937928615.1 uncultured Saprospiraceae bacterium
GCCAAATAATCCCAAGTCCCTGGTTTATTAAAAAAGTTGGATTGGCCTACTTCTTTATGTAAATAAGCAAAAGCATCTAGGCGAAGTATTTCTCCCCCATAATCCGCTACTTTTGCTAGCACTTCCTCATAAAATTTCCAAACCAAGGGAGATTGAGCATTGACATCCATTTGTCCTAAATACCTCCGATTTTGGTTGACTATTTGTAGCGTCTCTTTTTTATATTTTGCTAAATTGCCAAAATCTAAGTCTTCGAAAGCCTGATTTTCAGCAATAGCAGTATTGACTTGCGCACAAATTTGTACGGCCTCTTCTTGGCTTATAGCCGTAATCCGCAATAAATCTGCTGGCGTAATTTCCTGATACCTAATTTTCTGGTAAAACGTATTCCAATAAGGTCTTTCGGTGCCGTCGGGGAATAAGACTTTCAAAATAGGCAGCCCCGATTTTCGCATAAATAATTTATCGAGATATTGCTTTTCAGGTACGATTATCCCGTCTTGATTAAGTGTTCCTTTGCCTTCCCAAAATTGGTTCCAATCAATAAAAAAATCAATGAATTCAGCTTGCTCCCCTTTTTCCAAAATATCTTTGAATTGCGGAGAAGCGACGGATAAATGATTGAGGACAATGTCAAATTTCAGTTTCACCCCTAATTCGTGCAATGCTTTCAAATCTGCTTTAGTCACCAATTCTTCATTAAGGTCATAATCTATAATCGAAAAACCTCTATCTAAATCACTATTAAAAAAAGTGGGTAATACGTAGAATAAAGAAAAAGTATCTTTCAATGCAGGCATTTGTAGCATCGTAATGAGGTCTCTCAACTTGTTGCCAATGCTATCAGGATAAGCATTTAACATTACTCCATTGCTTAATTGAGTTGGATTTGATGGTGCCATATTTTTAGTGGGATAAAAGGTTTGCGCTTTTAAGTGATTTTTTTAGAAGAAAATAAGCAACTATAAAAGAAAAGATTGGATAACAGGTTACCTTGAAAAAGGCAATTATTTAACAAGATGGCAAAGGTAAGGACAATCTAGAATAGCAGCTATTTAAAAGTCTATTATTTTTTAATAATCCGATTCACCGCTAATTTTTCGACAACATTAGAGGTAAGCGTATCCGTCATTTTATAGGTAGTTTTGGTGGTATAACTATCTCCAACTGGTTTTTGGTGGATTTCAATTATTTTTTTCTTTAAGTCAACAATCCATGCTTCTGGAATGCCGTAGCTAGCGTATAAAGGAATTTTGGTTACTCTATCATATTTTTGAGTCGTTAGAGATACTTCAATCGCCACTAAAATATCGGTCGCTTTCGGATGTGCATCTTCATAATAATCTTCTCGGAATTTTAACACTGCCACATCTGGTTCAGGTTCCGAATGCGTTCCTAAAGTAATTGCTTTTTCTTCACTAATAATTACATTTGAACCTAGCAAATGTCTTAGTATATCTCCCAGCCGTCTAATACACGCTGCGTGAGCGCTTTTCATTGGACTCATCGTAATAATTTTGCCTTCAATTAGTTCAACCCTATCTGTTGGTTTTAAGATACCCGTATCCGCCATTTTGTGGTAGGTCTCTACAGAAAAATTATAGGTTGGGATAGAAATTGGGATGCTTTCTGCCATTTTATGAAATTTGTTTTATGCAAGTTAAGCATTCATCTGGAATTGAGCAAATCCTATTCATACCGCAAAGCCTTCACAGGATTACTCAATGCCGCCTTCAATGTCTGCGAACTAATCGTCAAAAATGCCAAAACAACAACACCTAATCCAACTGCAAAAGGCACCCAAAATGGAAAATCAATCCGAAAAGCAAAATCTTGTAACCAATTATCCATAAAATACCAAACTAAGGGGACGGCTAAAATCATGGCTAAACCAATCAATTTTAAGAAATCAATGGCTAAACTGCTAATGATTTGCCCAACCGAAGCACCTAAAATCTTTCGAATACCGATTTCTTTAAAGCGATGTTGCGTCAATAATGCAGCTAAACCAAAGAGTCCAAAACAAGAAATTAAAACAGCTATCCAAGCGAAATAAGTGATGATATTGCCAAAGCGTTCTTCTGCGGCGTACGCATCATCTAAAGCTTGGTCTAAGAATTCATACTCAAAGGCTTTTTCTGGGAAAAATTCTTTCCATTTTTCTTGCACAAAGGCAATGGTGGTAGGTATATCTCCATTATTAATTCGGACAATAAAATTCCCAAATTCGCCGGGATTTACTCGGTATAGTAAGGGTTGAATTTGTTGCTGTAGGCTATTAAAATGGTAATCTTTTAATACGCCGACAATGACCCCTTCCCTACCCGATTCAAAGATGGGTTCTCCGATGGCGGCTTCGGGGCTTTCCCAACCTAAGGTAGCGGCCCCCTTTTCATTAATCATATAGCTATTAATGTGGTCAGTGCCATAGGATAAATCAAAATCTCTACCTGCTACTATTTCTAATCCAAAGGTTTCTACGTAGTCATAATCTATCGCATTTACACCCGCAGTAAAAGCGGCTTCATTTGGCACATGTTCATTCCATACTCGGCGACCAATCGCACCAAATCCTGGGGCACGACTGCATTGGGTGACCGCTTTTATTTTTGGATTTTGTAGTAATACTTCGTCCAAAGTATTCATTTTTTGACGCAAGGTGGCATCGCCTCCTCGAAAGGCAGCATTGAGGTTGGTTCGACTATCAATTGGGACTTGTAAGGTCAATTCTTGTTCAAACCCCAAAGGCTGGTTTCTAAAGAAATTTAATTGCATATAAATGATTGCGGCACCGCTGATAAAAGCAATGGTCGCTAAAAACTGTATCGTTATTAATGCTTTTTGTAAATAAGCACCACCTGTTTTTCCTGTATTTCCTTTGCTGCCTTTTAAAGAGGCAATCGCTTGGAATTTACTCACATAAAAGGCAGGATAGCCGCCTGCTATTAAACCCGCAACTAAAAAAATACCGATAAAGCCTAAAAATAATAAGGGGGTTTGCCAAGGCGCAAAAATTAAATTTAAGCCCGTTAAACCATTCATGGTAGGCATTGCCAGAGCAGTTAATATTAAAGATACCAAAAAGGCAAAAAAGCTTAATAAAACAGATTCTCCTAAAAATTGACCAACCAAATCCCCTTTGCCTGCACCTAATACTTTTCTCACACCGACTTCCTTCGCCCTAGTCAAAGAACTGGCCGTGGTCAAATTAATAAAATTAATACAAGCGATTAATAAAGTAATGATGGCAATCCCAATAAATAAGTAAATTCTATCCCAACTAACCGTCGGTTTTTGCTCAATGCCCATCTCTGATTCTAAATGAATGTCTTTTACTGGAAACAAGGAAAAAGCTTGTTTGCTTTTGGTATTTTCTGTCCCATATTTGTCAATATACGCCGCAAACTTGTCATTAACTGCCGCCAAGTTCTGATTGGCTTTTAATTTCACATAGGTATAAGAATGAGAAGCGGTCCAATTACTTTCCAATACCCGCAGCACCAAATCTCGCATGTAAGCAGGTTCTACATCTGCCATATTTTTATAAGGCACAAACATTTTGATTTCGGTGTGTGCTTGTTCTGGCCAATCTTTTACGACGCCCGTAACTCTAAAGTTATTTGCCCCTGCCAACCGCAACTCTTTGCCGATGACATCGATTGTTCCAAAAAACTGCTTCGCCATTTTATCCGTCAAAACCACTGAAAAAGGTTGGTCTAAAGCCGTTGCTTCATCTCCTCGAAGAAAGTCAAAATCAAAGACTTTTGTAATGGTCGAATCCGCAAAATAAGCCTGTTCTATTTCAAATTGTTTGTCGGTATCTCCTACCGTTACACTGACATCTCTAGGATACATCCGTGCAAAAGTCTCCATTTCTGGAAAATGCTCTTCCAACTGAGTGGCAAAAGCAGGTGGAATCGCTGCCAAAGTCATCTCATTGCTAAAATTGACATGGTAAGCCACTCTATACAATCGGTCGCCATCTTTATGAAAAGTATCGTAATTCGTTTCGTGCCAAACATATTGCACAATCAAAAAACAACAGGTCATACCCAAGGCTAAACCAAAAACATTAATGGCCGCAAAAATCTTACGCTTCCCCAAGTTACGGAAAGCAATTTTTAAGTAGTTTTGGAACATGGTGAGTAGGTAAGGCGATGAGGTAAATAAGGTTACGAGGTGTAGAGGTATAAGGGTATAGGGGTGTAAAGGTATAAAGGTGTAGAGGTCAAGTACGAATAACTTTGTACCTTTAAACCTTTATACCTCTATACCTCTGCACCTATCATTTTTTATTTCCCTCCTTCTACATAATTCGTTCCCGCTTGAATCATATCTTTCATAATCATCAAACATTCTTGGATGTAAACATCTTTTTGCATCTGCTGTAACCAATCTTCATTTCGACCAATTTTAGCAGAATCGGATGCCATTTCCTGCAAATCTATTTCCATATTTCGGATTTTTAAACCTGCAATGTCTTTATCTAAAATGTCGGTATATTTTTTAGACTCCGCTTTTCGGTCATCAATGACTTGACTGAATCCAGCCAAATCAATTGGATAGGCAGTCTCCTCTTGATTGTCTTTCAATCGCTTCGCATCTTCATCAATTAACCTAAATACCTCACTATCTTGAATTCTCGCTTTACTTTTTGCCGCTAACTGTGTCAAATTAGGTATTTGATACACATTTTGACTATGCTTAACGGGGTCTATTTCTGACCATGCTAAAGGATTGATTTCTTCTTTTTCCCCTGTTTTAATATAAGAAAATTGGTCTGGTAAAACAATATCAGGCACCACGCCTTTTAATTGATTAGACCCGCCATTTACTCTATAAAATTTCTGAAAAGTTAGCTTTACTTGTCCCAATGGTTTTAAATCAGAATTCCCAGGCAAAGCTCTATCTAAATCAAAAAAGCCTTGTACCGTACCTTTACCAAAAGTAGATTCACTACCGACAATTACCGCTCTTTTATAGTCTTGTAAAGCTGCTGCTAATATTTCAGAAGCAGAGGCACTATGTACATTAACCATGACAATTAACGGCCCATCATATAACACACTTGCATCTTCATCATTATACACTTGGGCTGCTCGGCGACGAGATTTCACTTGCACGACTGGCCCTTCTTCGATAAACAAACCACTCATATCAATTACATCTGGTAAAGAACCACCTCCATTATATCGTAAATCTAAGATGATACCATTGACATTTTCTTTCTTTAATTTTTCGATTTCTTTGGCGACATCAATGGCACAGCTATTGCCTTCGCCACCATCAAAAGAAGAATAAAAAGAAGGCAATCGAATGAACCCAATATTATTGACTTTTTCTGTTACATCCATGATAGCAGAACGAGCATAGGCAACATCTAAGATAATTTCATCTCTTTCGATTTCGACATCTTGCATCGAACCATCTTTCTTTTTGACCGTCAAAATAACGACTGTCCCTTTTTTCCCTCTTACTCTAGAAACCACATCATCAATGCGCATTCCTTTAATATCTTCCCCTTCTTCTCCTTTTTGGGTGATTCGATAGATGATATCATCTACTTCTAATTCTTTGCCTTGCCATGCTGGCCCACCTGGAACGATAGAAGCAATT
>CALFWI010000293.1 GCA_937928615.1 uncultured Saprospiraceae bacterium
TTTTTGGTTTAGGTGTTGCACAAGGAATGAGTGGAAATTTACCCAAAGCGATTGAATTATTTAAAAAGAGTACGGAATTGCAACCCAATAGTGCAGCCGCTTGGCGAAATTTAGGCAATGGGTATATGAATGCGGGAAATACGGAGTTAGGAACGGCTGCTTTACAAAAGGCTAAAGCATTGGAGTAATGTTGGTGGTAAAAAATTAAGCTTTTCTATCAAAGGTTTTTAGTTTTTTTGAATAATGTACATTTTTAACGTTGACTCCAGACGGCCGTTAGATATTGACTTCGGTCGTCTGGAGACGACGAGATAGAGGATTCAAGTCTGAAGACTTGAATCATCGAAACAACACTTTATTGGATATTAATTCCAAGCCTTTACTACCTACTTAATTAATAAACAAAATCTTAGCAACCGCAATATTTGGATTTCCAGAAAAACCAACGGCTTTACTTGCACTAAAAACTAAATAGACGCCCGTACTGGCTCTTCTACCAGAAAAATCACGTCCATCCCAAATAGCTTGACCACCTAAAGCCGTCGTTTCAAAAATCAACTGACCGTTTACATCTGTAATTTTCACATTCGCATCTCTTGCTAATCCTTTGATGGCAATGGGGCCATCATATTCTGGACGAACGGGGTTTGGAAAGGCATAAATATTAGCACTATTAATAAGCCCTCCTGCTATAGCTTCTCCACGCAAGGAAATAACGCCATTATTCGTGCCAATGAATGCTTCACCTGTTGCTTGATTAATCGCAATATCTATAATCGTATTATCGAAAAGTGGACTATTTTCTGTATTATAAAAAGCAATTTGCTCGCCTCCGTCGGGGGATTGAATAAATAAACCATTATCTGTCCCTATCCATTTTCGATTGGCGCCATCAATGGCTATACTTTGTACATTTTCTGTGGCTAATAAAATAGCACCGATGCCATCTTGTTCTACTCTTTTTAAGGTGCCTTTACTGCACTCTGTGTCCTCAAAAATACTTTCGCCACAGTCAAAAAAGATAGGTCCCTCAACCGTTCCGACCCAAACCGCACCGTCTAAATCTACTTCTAAACAATTAACTCTAGTTGTCGGTAGATTGCTATTGGCAGGCGTAATCAACTTCATGCGGTCATCATTAACATTATCAATCGTCCCATTATCATCAAAAATTAAAATACCTTCATTCCCTGCAACAAACCATTTATAGCCATTTAAATCGACTGCACATTGTAAAAGTCCTTTGACGGGCGCATTAAAATTTCGCCATTCTCCATTTGCTTTTAATACCGAAATTGGCCGAGCAGCCGTATGATTACTCATCCATAAATTATTTGCTTCATCAAAAGCTAATCCCGCTACTCTTTCTCTAGCATCATCTCCCACGGCACCTTGCAGCGAAGAATTTTCGTCGTTATAAACGGTATAATTCTCTCCGTCTATTTCTAATAAACCTCCCCAGAAAGTACCCACAAATAGCCGTCCATCCTCAGGATGCACCACAATTCTATTAAAATCTCTATCAATCGCTTTTTCTAATAAAAGTGGCACCGTTCCTCGATTAATCACTCGCCATTTATTATCTTCTTTAACAAAAATACCGTCTACTCGATTTAATGCCGTTTGGTTAGAAGCCACCCCGCCAGCAGTTATATATACTTTATCATTGGCTAATAAAATTTCGCTACTATTATGAGACGCAGGGGAATTGAAATCTAATGGATTACAGCCGACTCCTGCTTCGTTAGCAAATCGAATGCCTCGGAATTGGTCAGCGTACCATATTCGACCATTTTCTTCTTCAATAGCATATCTTGGTCGGTCGATACATCTGCCACCAGAAGTAAGGAAACTATCATCTGCCTTAAAAAACAAGACCTTTCCTCGACAATCGCCATTACAAGTTAAACCTGCTATTAAATAGTCATTTCCCGCTGATAAATAACCGATAGAAAAATCTGGTTCTGTATAAACTTCGGTTAATGCGCCGTTTTGGTATCGAAATAAAGCACCATTAATAGCTACATATAAACTATTATGGTGAGCGGCTACTGCATTGGAACTATAAACTGCTGGAAATCCATCTGCGACATCTAATAATTGCCAATTATTAAAATCGCCAAAATTAATAGCTGGATTATTTGCTACTCGGTAAATACCTTCTTCGGTAGCTGCATAGATAAAGCCTTCAAATATTGCCATACTAAATACTGGGACACCCGTAAAAGTGGTGAATTCAAATTCTTCTCGTTCTAAATTCAACTTAACGATACCAAAGCCAGTGGATAAAAAAGCACCATTTCCTTCAAATAAAACATCATACACTGTTCTATCGCCTACAATGGAACTGTTGGTTTGAATGTCTCTAAAATTGATTACCTCCTTTTCTTTCACTAAATCAAGATTGCTATTGTTATAAATGACTAATAAAGCATCTAAAGTGGTATTGTATTTTATTTTATTGATACCAACATCTGATAAGCCATCTACTGTCGAAATAAAGTCAACGGCAAAATCTTCTTTTTCAATGGTAAAAAGGGAGAATGGAGAGGCATAATAAATGGTCGTCTCACTCTGTGTGACCCAAATTCCAGAGTGGTAAGGTAAATGGGATTGCCATTGTCCTATTTGTAATTCATTTTCTTGGGCAAAGCCGATTATAGGTATACCAAGGAAGCATAAACATAAAAATTTTGAAGCTATGAAGTAAAAATTATTGGTGTATTGTCTGGTCGTTTTTATCATTTATTTATTTTTATCCGATTGGCTTTTGAGCGGTTAGCATTTTATTTAGCAATTTTCTTCCACTGCTGCCGATATTCCAAATTATCTTTTTGTCTCAACTCTTCGACAGGCTCACTATCTGCCATAGGACAACCGCAATCTGTACTTTTACAAGCAAAAAAGAGTAGGCAACAAAATAGGCTATAGCGCCATTTTTTAACATGAATCATAACTTTTCAAAGTTTATTTGATTAGAGTATCCAATTCAGGACAATAAATGTCTTACTTTTTTAACGAAGAATACAACAAAATAATATTAACTTGCTTATTATTAATAGCTATCATATCTTAAAGAGCTCTAAATGTATCTTATGTGAGGACGAACGCTTTCAACAGGTACAAATCGCTTAGTCTAAAAATAGTAATTATGAAAATTCAATTATTACTTGCCGTTTTCTTGCTTTCCTTAGCTCAGATTGGACTTAGTCAAGAAATAACAGTGTCTGAAGAAGTAACCCTTCGAAGTGACCAAAGTTATTCAATTATTGGTAAATTCAATGAAAAAACCTTGCTCTATCGGGATAAAGGGACTGCATTTGAAGTTCAAGCTTTTAATAATGAATTACTAGGATTGAGTTGGGCCAAAGAATTGGAATTGGATAAAAAGCGCCCTGAAGTATTAGATGTGTGGGGAAAAGATGGCTATTTTTATGTCATTTATAAATTTAAACAGAAAGGGAATTCCGTTATTAAAATTCACAAATATAACGAAGCAGCGAATCTAGTAGATTCTACCAATATTGTGAATTACGGCAAACGCTTTTATTCTCCTGCACCAGAAATTATTTTATCACAAGATAAAAGAAAGGTCTTATTATACCATACTGAATATTTCACAAAAATAGAAGTAGTCGTATTTGATTTGACTAAAATGGAAGTATTATGGGAAAAAGAATTTGAACCAAATGACTTGAAATTTGGGGCAGATTTTTACCAGATGCTAGTCGATAATGATGGAGGCATGCACATGGTCTTAATTCGGGAGAATGACCGTTTAAAAAAAGATAAACCACATTATTTTGAATTCCTTCATCAACCAGTAGGCGTAGAAAAAAACTCCGTTAATTCTGTTTTTCTAGATAGTAAATTATCTTATGATGCCTATTTTAAAATTGATAACTTAAACAAATCAATCGTTGGTGGAGGCATGTATTCTGAAAAAAATAAAGGCCGAACTCAAGGTTATTATTTTTTAAGCCTTTCTTACCTTAATCCAGAAAAAAAATCGCTTGCGTTTAGAGAATTTGACCAAGATTTTAAAGAACAATTAGTGGATAAAAAAGTCAAAACGGAAAAAGGTTTATTTGATGTCGGTATTCAAGATATTGTAATCAGAAAGGATGGTGGGGCTGTTATTATTTGTGAACAATTAAAGGACTTTGAACGGGCTGCTGCCGCTACTAATACGACAACGACTGCCCGAGGCTATTATTCGAGTCGAGAAAACGGTAGATATTCGGTAGATCACTATTATGAGGACTTATTCCTTTTTTCTGTTCATCCTGACGGCGCACATCACTGGCAAGAGATTTTACATAAAAAACAATTTTCACAAGATGACGATGCGGCTTTTTCTTCTTTCTTTTTAGCTAAGACTTCTAGAAATTTGCGGTTAATTTATAACGATGAAATCCGCAATGAAAATACCGTGAGTGAATATATTATTAAAGGCAATGGTGCGTTTGATAGAAATAGTATCTTAAATACAGCAAGTCAAGAATTACGCTTACGTTTTAGAGAGAGTCAACAGGTTGCAGCGAATGAAATTCTTGTACCTAGTGAACGGAAAGGGAAGCTAAAATTGGTGAGAATGTTGTTTTAATTATTCAAAAATTTTACAAGTCAGAATTGTAAAATCATCAGGAAAATCCTGTCGCCCTTTAAATTGTTTGATTTCTATCATTAATTGCTCATTAAATGCTTGTGCAGATAAATGATTGTTTTGAAAGGTAAATTCGTTAATCATATCTGCATCCAAAAAGTCTCCTTCATTATTTCGTAAATCAGTCAATCCATCGGTATAGGCCAAAATTGTTGCATGACCTTGAATGATACCTTGACCAATTTCTATTTGTGGTAATTCTTCAAAAGAGCCTAAAATAGTACAGCCTTTTCTTAATAAGACCACTTCATTATTATGAACTAGAATCGGCGGATTATGTCCAGCATTAATATATTTCAACTCTCTTGTTTGTGTATTATATTCCGCCACAAAGAAGGTTAGGAATTTCTCACTATGCGTTATCCTTAGAACGGATTCATTGAGTGCTCGAACAAAATCATCTAATGGATAATTCTTACGAATTAAACTATGAAAATTGGCTTGAAAATTAGCCATTAATAATGCTGCTGCCACCCCTTTTCCAGAAATATCTCCAACACAAAATGCGAACCGATGTTCATCAAATTGGATAACGTCATAATAGTCTCCGCCAACCCCTAAATGAGGTCGATAAATACTTGCGAATTCATATTTATTCCCTTGTGGCAATTCTGCAGGAATTAACATGCGTTGCATTTCACTCGCTAATTCCATCTCCTTCTTAAGTCGCTCCTGTTCTAATTGTCGCTTAAAAAGTCGTTTATTTTCAATAGCAACTGCTACAATATTCGTTACGGTCGTAATGAATTGTACCTTATTATACATGTCTTCATTTTCCTCAAACCCACCAATAAAAACATAAGCTAACGGAGATTTTTTGTGCATCACAGGAATAACAACATCAAACTCTTTGAGTAGCAAATGGTCATCGGCATCCAAGTTATGTAAACGATTGTATTGAGGTAAGTGGTCGCTAATATCCAAAGCAATTAACCCTTCTGGAATACCAGAAAAGGCTTTACAAGTCCATTGATCGTTATCTTTAAAATAAAGCGCTAATTTTTTGATGCCCATTTCCCAACTTAAGAAAGAGGTAAACATATCAAAAAGTCCACGAGAAGAAACGTTATTATTAATAGCTTGGGTAAGATTCAGCAGGCGATTGACTTGCAATTGTTTTAAGTGCAAATCTCGTTCGAGTTGTTGAGTATTGGATAATTCTTTATTTATATCGGCTAATGAGGACATGGAAATAGTTCAATTTGTTGGTAAAATGTATATTTCTTAGGCCCTTTAGTAGATTTTATTGCTTTTGCAAATATAGTTTAATTAATAATATGTTTTATGTACTAGCAATAGAAAACTATCTATAGGTCACCAGATTATAATAATTAAAGTTGTGGCGTGAAGATAGTATTTTAAATTTTTAAAATTGCATAAAGTCTTCCTTTAATACTTTTTGAAGGTTTTCTAATAAGAAATCTGCATTTTTTTGATTGAAAACAATGGGCGGTTTTATTTTTATTACATTATGATACAAACCATCCGTACTCATTAAAATACCATGATGCTTCATTCGATTTGCGAGGTAGGAAGTCTGTGCGGCAGCGGGTTCTGGGGTAGTGCTATCTTTGACTAATTCAAAACCTAAAAATAAACCATGTCCTCGGACATCTCCAATAATAGGAAACGCTTTGGATAAATTAGTCAATTCCTGCTTTAAATAATTCCCTATAGTTAAAGCATTCTCTTGCAATTTTTCGTCCTTAATAATTTCTAAAACTTCTTTTCCGATAGCACAAGAAACAGGGTTCCCACCAAAAGTATTGAAATATTCCATCCCATTATTAAAGGCATCCGCAATAGCACGTGTCGTCACAACTGCCCCTAGCGGATGTCCATTGCCAATAGGTTTACCCATCGTCACAATATCAGGAATCACCCCTTGTAGTTCGAAGCCCCAAAAATGGTCACCTATTCTACCAAACCCAACTTGTACTTCATCCATAATACAAACACCTCCTGCCTTCCTAACATGCTGAAAAGCCGTTTTTAAATAATTAGGAGGCAATACAATTTGTCCACCACAACTTAAAATAGATTCACAGAAAAAGCCCGCAATATCTTTTCCATTCGCCCAACTCTTTTGAATAACTTGGTCAATGTAAGCCGCGTATTTTTCGCCTGCCTTGGGGTCATTTTTTTTAAATTCGCCTCTAAAAGTATCTGGCATTGGTACAATATGAATATGGTTGGCCTTTCCTTTTCCGCCTGGACTATCAAATTTATACGAACTAAGGTCTATACAATTTTGGGTATTCCCATGATACCCCACTTCCACTGCAATAAAATCTTTTTGCTTGGTATAAGTCTTGGCTAGTCGCATGGCTAATTCATTCGCCTCGCTACCAGAATTCACAAAATAGCAAACGGATAATTCAGCAGGAAAAGTAGCACAAAGCTGTTCCGCATACTCCATTAAGTTTTTCTGTAAATAACGTGTGTTAGAATTAAAAACAGCTATTTGTTTTTGAGCTGCTGCGATTACTCTTGGATGTTGATGCCCAACATGGGGTACATTATTCACCGTGTCTAAAAACCGACGACCACCGCTATTATAAAGGTATTGCATAAACCCTCGCTGAATACGCAAAGGTTTTTTGTAAGAAAGGCTCAAATTTGGTCCAAGGTGACTTTTTCTAATCCTTAGTAATGCCTCATCTGTCTGTTTTTCCCCTCCGATTATATTTTCAGGCATTCCTATTAATAAATTGGGGTCAGGAGAAATACTCGTAAAAACTTTTGTTTGATGTGGGAAAGCAGCAGCAGGAAAATCTCCTTTATAGCCCAGCATATCTAAGACTATTTGAAAATGTAAGTGCGGCGGCCAATCTCCATTAATTGGCCTTGCCCCCATTCGAGCAATTTCTTGTCCTTTTTCAACAGGCATGCCAACCACTAAATCATCTAGTGAGTCCACACTTAAATGACCATATAAAGTATAAAAAGTTAATTCAGTATTGACTTGGTGTTCCAAAATAATAGCAGGACCATAATCTCTATCTGCCGCATTATTATTAAAACTGTGAACGATTCCTGCTATTGGCGCATAAACAACCGTGCCTGCTTTCATAAAAACGTCTACACCAACATGTAGCGTTCGCCATTGAGGCCCTTCATTACTCGTAATGGTAAAAGCATCAGAAGTGTAAATAGGCCGAAACTCATTATATTTTCCAATACTAATATCGACCTCCGCATCTTCCATCATTCTATTGACTAAAACTTCAAATTTATTAGCTTCTTCAAAATTTGGATTATTCCCTAATTCTAAGCTTCCTACACTTAAATCTAAAACAATCTTTTTATCATTGACCAAATCAGCCTCCACTAATTTGCCAAAAGAACCTTTGTGCTTTTCAATATAGGCTAAGAAGGCTGCATTTTTTGGACAAGCTTCATATCCACAAATAGACCGAAAAATATAATGTGCTAAATTCGGTGGAATCCTTCTTAATTGTTCTAATAATGCCCAAGCTGGTTTAGCACTTATTTGCAAATACGGATTATCGGGTTCGGCTTGCTGGTTAATCGCAGAAACAGTTACACTAATGATTAATCGTGCAGCGATTAAAGGAAAGATAACGGCACATTCTTTTTGTGTAATTGGAAAAACAGTATGGAAGCCTCTGACAATAGCACTAGCAGAATCCAACGGCGCTGCTTTATCCATCATAGCGTAAGCTGCCGCAATAGCTACCTCATTAATGATGGGGGTATAGACCATATCTCCAAAATCAATCACTCCCGATATTTTTGGGTTGGCTAAATCATTATTGACTAAAACATTATAATCATTGGCATCATTATAATTAATGCTTTTTCGAAGGATTGGTATAACAGGCTCGACTTCTCTTTGAAATAATTCTAAAAAATACTGAATTAACGCCTTTTTTTCTGGGGTATCAAAAACCGTTAAATGGTCTTTTACCCAACTAGCATTGGTGTTATCCCACTTAAAATAACGATGTGCACCTGCATGTTCAAATTTTTCTAAACCTCTACATAAATGCCCACAAGTTGCGCCTAGGCTTTCTAATAAATCATCCGTGTGTGGATTGACTTTAGCCAATAAACGACCGTCCACCCAAGTTAACAAACGAAGATAAACTTGTTCTTTATTATTTGTGATAAACGTAGTAATCGTCTCGCTATTTTTATTAGCAACTACTTTGGGTAATTGAATAGGAATAGCCTGTTTTGCCAAATGCTTTAAGGCCGCATTTTGAAGTGCTAAGTTGTCCAAATTCCGATGAGCGCTTTCTACTTTAAACACATATTTTTCTTCCTCAGAAACAGTAATTAAAAAATTTAAATCAATTTCTCCTGGTAATTGAGTAGCAATTCCTTTGATATTAAAAAAGTCAGCGACTATTTGTGCGGCTTGTCTTGAAGTCATATTCATGCTTTAGCAAAGAGATTTGTAGATTAACAAACAGAGATTTTCAGCAACAGCAATGCTCTATTTTCTAATTTCTATCCTTTTATTATTTAATCTAAGTTGCGGAGCATTAAAAATGGCTATATTGTTTTATGGTTATATTGTTTTTGGGGCTTGAAATAACTGATATTGATGCTATTGCTCCCTCAACAATATAACCATTTAGCCATCTAACCATTGTCCGCAACTTGAATTATTTACTACATTCCAACGGAAAATTTTTCAGTAAAGATTTATTAAAATTAAGGTAAGTCGTATCTTTTAATTTGTATTCTTTTAACGTTGCTTTGGCTGGATTAAATTCTATCCAACCAATAGCTAAAGGCGTATTTACGGCTTCTGTAATCATCCTAAATAAATAGACAGAATCAGCGGTTATATTTAAATTGTCATCACCAAATGGATTGGCCTCTGGTACGAAGGCAATCGCTTCCTTTTTCTTCATTAATTCCCTTTCTCGCTGCTGGATTTTATTAGCACTTTTGATGATTTCCATGACTTTCTTCAAACAATTATCCATCGTAGAGAGCGTAGACGCTTTTTTTCTTATCAATACATAATGACTACTAATCGACATATCCTCTTTTTGAATAGCGTGCTTTCGCCATTTAAAATTTTCATTGAGGTAATCTCGACTTGCTGCTGATAGATTATAAATACTAGCTACATCATTGGTATCCACTAATTCCATTAATTCCGGGTCTCTAATCTCAATGCCTTCTATGTCTAAAAAGCCCATTTTAATATCATCTAATCGGATGCCATCAAAGATAGAATACCTGAAATCTCCGCTTACTTCAGCATGCCTTAAATCTGTGTTTTTTAAGGTTGCATTCGTCATTTTGACATTGACTACTAAACTATACTGTAAATTTGCATCGCTAAAATTAATGCCATTCATATACGTTTCTTCAAATTTGGCGCCCTGTAAATTAGCGCTGATCAGATTGGCATATTCCAAGTCTGTATTTCGGAAAGAAGCACCTTGTAAATTGGCAAAAGGTAATTCAATTCCTTCCATATAATTTTCATCAAAATTTGCATTTTTTAAATCAGCATAACTAAAATCTGCTTTCGCAAAAAGTTTTTCGTAGGTACTTTCGTGCAGCGAACTATTCGTCAAAGAAATTAATAATTGCCCTCTTTCTGGGCTTAGTGGTTGGTCAATTAACTGGTCATTTTCTAAATAACGGTAGGGGCGAAGTGCCTGACTAAGAGAGACAATTCTACCAATTAAAGCGTCGCTTAAAGTATTATTAGGATTGTCAGACGCTTTTAATTCTTCTCCCATTTTATCCATTATATTACTCATCAAAAATATTAAGGAGCTTCTGCGACTACCTTCTTCTAAGTTAATTTGCTGGTCTAGTCTTTCATTTTGGTCAGCTAATAATTTATTTTGAGTATTTAAGATATAGGTTTGAATACCCAATAATAATAAAGGAATAAAACCAAGCATCAATGTAAACATGCCAACCCGTGTTAATCGCCAAACTAAATGCGTCGAGATATCAGCTAAAGTCACTTTAGATACTTTTCCACTTGGCCATTCTTCAATTAAGCGCAAAACACTTCTTTTTAACCCTTTGCCAACGAAAATATTCGTAGTGATTTTACTAGCGATTCTACTAAAAACAGTACTCGCCTTTTCCTTACCTTTTAGTAGTTGTAATTCTGCTTTTAGTTTTAAGTTTTCTTTGATGATTTGATGGTATTCGTCCTTTGGTTGATTCGATTCCATACATTACTTTTTCGTCGTTGAATACTGAAATCAAATGTAGCCTTTTTACTTTTATTTGTGGTAAAGTTTAGATAGTTATTTTTTTATTATGTATGGTGTAAACAAAATGCATTTACTTAGATAGCATGTGCCTCCTACATCTTCCAAAAAATAAGTTAGCGTATTAACGTTTCTTATGGCGTAAAGTAGTTATTTTGTAGTAAAATCAATTTAGCTATGTTTCGTCTTTTTTTGCTTTGTTCCTTCCTTTTTTTAACTGCTTGTCAAGAACAGTCAAAATCCAAAACAGCGCTTAAAAAAGTAACGCCTTATCAAAAAATAAAGGGTGTTACTATGGGCGTCGTCGCCTATCAAATGACTTATCAAGATACCGCTAACTTCGTTTCACAAACTACCATAGATTCCTTATTAGCTGCTTTTAATCAAGGAAATTCTCATTATGAGCCCACTTCAACTATTTCTCGTTTTAATCAATCTGAAACTGGAATTACCGTTGAGCAAAGTGGGGTGGAACAGCATTTTATCAAAAACGTATTATTAGCTCAAACAATTGTCGCCCAAACAAATGGCTACTTTGATCCTACGGTAGCACCTTTAATGAACTATTATGGTTTTAGAAAAAAGGAATTAAAAAGTGTGCCTACCATAGATACCGCTAAAGTCATGGAGATTATGGCGACTATTGGTTTTGATAAAATAAAGGTTGAAAAAGAAGGCAATCAATGCACTATTCAAAAAACAAATCCTAAAACCCAATTAGATTTTAGTGCTATAGCAAAAGGATATGCTTTGGACGAAGTGGGGTATTTTTTTGAAAAGCAAGGTATTGAAAATTATTGGATAGATATAGGTGGGGAATCTCGAACTAGGGGTAAAAGTACAAGTGGCCGTTGGTGGCGAATTGGCATACAAGACCCTAGAGGTCCAAGAAATACCCCGATTGCAGTGGCTAATATGAAAAACTTATCCATGGCAACTTCAGGGAATTATGAGAGTTTTCGAATAGTGGATGGCAAAAAGATAGGGCATACCATGAATCCTAAAACAGGATTTCCAGAATTAAATAATCTATTAAGTGCCACTGCCTTTGCTAAAGATTGTAGTATTGCAGACAGCTATGCGACTGCATTTATGACGATGGGTATGGAAAAAGCGTTTAACTTAGCGCAAAAATTACCAGAAATCGAAGCATACTTAGTATATTTCGACGAAAATGGAACCGTTCAAACTAAATATACCGCTGGTTTAGAAGGCGTTATTGATAATTTACAGTAGCTTAGGCTTCCAGCCTGAGAATCCGCGATTTGCTAGATCTGACAGATTTAGTAAATTTTTATTCAACTAAAGGTCAGTAATTTAGGTTTACTAAATTTTAAAAATTTAACAAACCTAGAGTTCTCACTCAACCTGCGAAGCTACTTTTACTAAAACAAACGTAATGAAATTAAATCTCACCCGAGATTTGTGCTTTTTTGATTTGGAAGCTACTGGATTAAATGTAATTCGAGACCGGATTGTACAAATTGCCATCATCAAATATTCTAAAAAAGACAAAGCACCTGAACAATTAACCTTGCTCGTCAACCCAGGGATTCCTATTTCTGAGGAAGCAATGGAAGTACATGGCATTACACCTAAAATGCTAGCTAACAAACCTACTTTTCAACAAGTCGGACAAAAGATTTTTGACTTCATTGGTAATTCAGATTTAGCAGGCTATAATTCTAATCGTTTTGATGTGCCGATGTTAATGGAAGAATTTGCTAGAGTAGGCATTGAATTTGATGTCTCCAAGCGGAGATTAATTGATGTGCAGCGCGTCTTTTATAAAATGGAACCGCGAACATTGAAAGCAGCACTTAGATTTTATTGCGGGAAAGAATTAGAAAATGCGCATGATGCCTTGGCAGATGTCCAAGCCACGATAGATGTTTTTAAGGGGCAGTTAGAAAAATATGATGGGGTAGATTTAATTGATGCAGATGGAAATGTCATTGAAGCACCGATAAAAAATGATATGCAAGTCATTCATGATTTTACGAGTGATTTAAAAACGATAGATGCCACTCAACGATTGAAGTATGACCAAAATAAAGTGGTCGTTTTCAACTTTGGGAAATATCAAGGTAAACCAGTTGCAGAAACCTTATACAAAGACCGACAGTATTATAACTGGATTTTGAATAAAGAATTTTCTTCGCAAGTAAAGCAAATAGTTAAACGATTGGTTAAAGAGTATGGTAAAGAACAAAGAAATGGGTAAAACAGTTAGCAGTTACCAGTTGACCGTTACCAGTTGGCAGTTGGCAGTATTGGTAATAGCTTGTCTGTTTTTTACAACTTGTTATCAACCAGAAAGTGGTTGCTTAGATGTAGAAGCGAAAAATTTTGAATTGACCGCTGATGAACCTTGCGATAGCGATAATTCAGCGACTAGTTGCCCTTGTATTTATCCTGTTTTATCTTTTGATGAGCTGAATTACATAGTTGAGAAAGTTGATTATCAGCCTGACGCTTTTTATCGAATTGACACGCAATATATACGTATTCAAAGTATTCAATTTTATCTAAGTGGATTTCAATTTAGAAGCACTTCGGGCGAATGGATTAGCGTAGAAGATACTATTAGTCTAGTCGTACTAAACGATGAAAACCAACTAGAAACCCAATTACTAACAGATGACTTTCTATTAGTCAACCAGCAAAGTAGCATCGATATAGGAGCTATTAAGCAACATGGTTCTTTTGATAGTTTGCGTTTTGTAGTGGGCATCGAGACACCTGCTAATTCTGCCGCACCAGACTCCATTACCAATACTAGCCATCCTTTAGCAGAAACTGATATGCATACAGGAAGTCAAGAGACAGGTTATGTTTTTAATCAATTTATTTTCCATAGAGATACGCTCTCCGAAACAACTGCTATCACCATAAATCTTACCGCGACTAATTCTAGTCTAATGGAACTTAAAATGCCATTTTCTTACGAAACACCAATTGGAACCGATTTTTCCTTAGGAACTTTACAGGTTGACCACGCCAAATGGTTTGATGGCATCAATTTTGTGGTTGATACAGAAGCAATTATGATTGAAAAGATTGTCGCAAACACGCCTAAAGTCTTTTCAGTATCCAATTGATTCCCCCCTTTGTTCCTTTGTAAAACAACTAAATTATATATTTGTACGTTTTATATAAGTATCATTTCATGCTTTTACTATAACCCCTTGATATTTTAATATACTCCTTGTGAATTTATTCATTTAGTGTATTATAAATGTCTACCCACTAATAGTGAGTAAATTTGGCTCTAAGCGTTATAGTAAAGCCTACGATATTTTGGTAAAGGTTATTCGCCATTTTAAAAAAGCGAAATTCAAACGAAACCGAACAAAGATGAAGAACATTCTATCACTAATAATCCTTGCTGGACTCTTAATGGCTGCATCTTGTGGCAAAGAGCCTCCTCCACCTGTTGATACGGCAACTATTCAACTGTCTTTTCGAGCAATTTACGACGGCGAACCTCTGGTTTTACAAAAGGAGTATGAATACCAAGGAAGCATTGTAAGATTTTCTAGAATCAATTTCTATTTAGCTAATTTAGTAGCTGCGAATGATGATGGGGAAACAGAATTATCCGAAATTCAATTTATTGATTTATCCTTGACACACAATACGCTGCCTGATGCAGAAAAAGGGACAGTCATGAATTTTTCTAGAATTCCTGTTGGTACCTATAACCTTCTACGATTTGGCGTAGGCGTACCTGCCGATTTAAATAAAACGACTCCCTCTGATTATTCTACTAGTCATCCGTTAGGTATAGATAATAGTGCAGAATACTGGGAAGCCTGGAATAGCTATATTTTTGCTAAAATTGAAGGACAATTTGATGAAGACGGGAGCGGAGATTTCGACGGAAATGATATTAGTTTTGCTTATCATACAGGAACAGACAGAGTTTACGAACAAGATATCGAATTCGATAATGTGCTTAATTTAAACGGAGGAGAAACGACTAATTTAGATTTTGAATTAGATATTAAGACCTTACTTTCTTTTAAACAAGGTGATTCCTTTGATTTGAAACCACATGATCCTAATAATCTTGGAGATATGATTCTCATTATGGAGAATTTTAGAAGAGCACTCCAATTAAAATAAATACTTATCGGTAATTTAAATATTATGATTCAAGCGACAATAAGCTAAAATGAACTATTCGTTTAAAATACTTGCGCTGTTTTATTGTTTACTTATTACCGCCTGTGGTAAGCAAGCTGTTGAACCTATTGATACTGCCAACCTTCATTTAACTTTCCGTGCTACTTATGGTCATACGCCATTGGTGCTAAATCAAATATATGATTATGAAAATAATCAAGTGAAATTTTCAAAAATCAGTTTTTATTTAGCTGATTTGGTGGCAGTCAATGATGACGGTGAAACAGAATTATCAGAGATTCAATTCATCGACTTGTCCTTAGCACATAATACGTTGACAGATGCAGCAGAAGGTTTTCAGATGAAGTTTTCAAGAATACCTGTTGGCACTTACAAATACATGAAGTTTAGTATAGGCGTTCCCTCTGATTTAAATAGAACAACCCCTACTGATTATTCTAAAAGCCATCCTTTAGGTACTAATAATAGTGCCCAGTATTCCGAAGAATTTAATGGTTATATTTTTGCCAAAATAGAAGGGGTCTATGATAAAGATGGTAATGGTTTTGATGATAGTGATATAAATTTTACCTATAATACAGGAGGGCGTGATAATCTGTATATTCCTGTCGAATTTGATACGCCCTTTGCTTTAGAAGCTGGAGTATCTACTAAATTAGACTTTGAACTAGATATTAAGCGCTTATTGACCAGACCTTTTGGTAGTTTAATTCCTATCATAGATTATAACCCTAATGACCTAAATGAGGAAAGAAAAATTATTATGGACAATTTTGCATTTGCACTCCAGTTAAAATAAGTGAATACTATGTCAGTCACTTCACACATTCTTACTATATTCTTGCACGATACAGACATTTGACTTCCATAATTAAACTAATTTGCATTAATTATACGTTTCAAAGCATAAGTCATTTTTATTCCAATCTAATATTTACAAATGTCTTGGTCGATTAGAAATACCACTCTACTATTAATCCTATTACTTTTTGCCTGTAAAAAAGACAGGAATCCTACGACCAATCCTAATCCTCCGATACCTGATGCCACAGATTTAAGCGATATTTCCTATAATCCAATTGCCTACGAATTACCCGATGTATTTCCCTTACCCGTAATGGATATTCCTATGGATAATCCCTTAACAGAAGCTGGGATAGAACTGGGTAGATTTTTATTTTTTGACCCTATTTTATCTGGTAATGAAAAAATGGCTTGTGCCGATTGTCATTTTCCGCAGAGCGGCTTTACCGATAATTTAGCAGTTAGCACAGGGACAGATGGCATTGCAGGGATTAGAAGTTCGATGTCTTTAGTGAATGCAGGCTATTTTACGAAAGGCTTATTTTGGGATGGGCGGATTAAGACCTTGGAGGAGCAAGCATTATTACCTGTAGAGGATGTGATTGAATTGCATAACGATTGGGAAAGTGTCGTAGAAAAAATGCAAGTACATAATGCCTATCCCACTCGATTTAGAAAAGCTTTTGGGATTAATAGTACCGAAGAAATAACCAAAGAACTAGCGGTCAAAGCTATCGCCCAATTCGAACGAAGCTTACTAAGTTTTAATTCTAAATATGATAGAGTTGTTAGGAATGAGGCATTTTTTGAAGAGAATGAATTGATTGGTTTTGAGCTGTTTTTTGATGAACCCAACGACTTACCAGATGCCGAATGTGGTCATTGCCACAATGCCCCTTTATTCACCGTCAATCAATATTTTAATAATGGCCTTGATTCTGTAGGCAGTCTAGAGGAGTTTAAAGATAAAGGCTTGGGAGCTATTACGAATAATCCGTTTGATAATGGAAAATTCAGAGCGCCGAGTTTAAGAAATATTGCCCTAACTGCTCCTTATATGCATGATGGTCGATTCCAAACCTTAGAAGAAGTCATTGACCATTATAATGAAGGTGCACATTTTGCTGATAATATTGACCCTTTAATTAAGACTAAAGGTTTAGGGCTTTCTGAACAAAATAAAAAAGATTTAATCGCTTTCTTACATAGCTTAACAGATACTTCCTTTGTGAATAATCCAGCTTACCAAAATCCATTTGAATAAAATTAGTAATAAAATCTTCCGACTTTCCAATCATTACTTTATATTGGGAGATTAACAGGTTTAAAGGTTTTCTACCTATGAGTCTTGAATTAATCAGTCAATAAGTTGAACTAAGTATTTTAGTCTACGTTCTCAAAACAGTACTAATTTAAAAATTTCTAATTGACAACATCAATTATCGTTAAATAACATAGCTAGTGATTGAATTATGGAATGGCATATTAATGGGCTTAGCCTTAGCTATTTTGGTAGGTCCTATCCTGTTTTCCTTAATTCAAAGAAGTATAGAACAAGGTGCTAGAGCAGGTTTATGGGTGGCGCTTGGTATTTGGGTCAGTGATTTACTATTCATTGGTGGGATTATGTTTGGGGTAACCCATATCGCCAGAATGATTGAATCGCCTTTATTTGAACCTATTTTAGGTGTTTTGGGTGGCTTTGTATTAATTGGAATTGGCGTAGCCATGTTTATTTCAAAGCCTGCTGAAAATATGAATGCACGCAACGGCTTAGAAATACTATCCTCTAAATGGAAACTTTGCTTAGAAGGTTTTCTCCTTAATACAATCAATCCTTTTTCTGTAATTTTTTGGACCAGTTTAATTACGGCAAAGTCTATAGAAACCGATTTATTTTCTTTCAACAACTATCTTTTTTTTAGTAGTATTTTAGGGACTATTGTTATTACAGATGTCTTAAAAGTTATCCTTGCCAAGAAGATTAGTACTTATTTACAACCTAGACACATTTTACGTATGCGTAAAATTTCGGGAATTGCCTTATTTGTATTTGGAATAGTGATGATGATTCGGGTAACACTGGTTTAAAGGAATATTAAATCCATATCAAAGACTGTTTGTCTAATGCCCTTTTTGTTTTTTCCTTATTCTTACTCATTCCCAATAAAAAGCCACCACCACCAGCACCACAAATTTTCAATTTAAAATGGTCACTATTCAGTCCATCTAACCATATCTTTTTAAAATTATCCAAAATCATAAAATCAAAGTACCTAAACTGAAATAAACTTAATTCGTGGATGGTCTTAAATAATAAATCCCATTGTCCATGTAAAAAGGTATGAATCGCATCATCTACTAAAGGGACTAATTGAGTCTGGCATTTTTTATCATAAAACTCCTCTTTGCATCGCTCTAGAAAGCCATTAATAAAAGGGCTGGCTTCTCTTTTTATTCGGGTATCTAGTAAAAACAAACCGCTATTATCCGTTTTTTCTTGCGGAAACAATTCAACTTTTTGAATGGTCTCTCCTAAAAGAATCGGATAATTTAAGTAGGATACTAATGGGTCTGTACCAGAACTAGCTCCATGAAAAAAGCTTTCCATTTCTGCAAATACTTTTTTTAAAGTTAGTAATGTTAAGCTGCTATTTTTCTTACCAAATTTATCCAGAATTGCCGCACACAAAGCACCAGAACTCCCAACACCATATCCCGTTGGAATATTAGCATCAAAGTATAATCCTTTTGCCAAATTTAGCGCAAAAGCATTCGTATCAATCCACTCTGTTAAACCTTGCCTTTCTAAATACTGTTTAAAAGAGGGGAGTTGCTGCTGTAGTGTCTCCGCTACCGTAGCGTTAGGCTCATATTTCCAAATACCAAAAAAGTCCGCTAGTGGCATAGCAAGGGCTTGCGAGCCTTTTATAACGGTATGTTCTCCAAAAAGTAATATCTTAGCAGTATACAGGATGACAGGATTTTTATAAGATTAACAAGATAATGTTCAAAATATAAAACTTTGCGACTTTGCGTGTGTAAAATTAATGTATTAAATTAAGTGCTGAAATTGTCTACTATATAATAAACAAATAATCTTAGAAATATGGCAAAAAGAACCATTCCCGTAGTTGATTTATCAAAATTCACGGACGGAACTGCGGCAGAAAAAAAAGCCTTTGTAAAAAAATTAGGTAATGCTTTCCATCAAATTGGATTTGTTGGGGTAAAGAATCACGGTGTTTCCCAACAATTAATTGATGACTTTTATACCGCATCCAAAGCATTTTTTGGATTGCCTGTCACCGTGAAACAAAATTATGAGAAACCAGAATTAGCAGGACAGAGAGGATATACTGCTTTTGGAACAGAACATGCCAAACAATCCAAAGTAGCCGACTTAAAAGAATTTTTTCAAATTGGTCAAACCGTTTCCGATAATCATCCACTCAAAGCACAGTATCCAGATAATGTAGCCGTAGCAGAAGAAGCTGATTTTTTGAGATTGGGTGTTGAGTTATATAGAGCTTTTGAAAAATCTGGAGGATATTTATTAGAAGCCATCGCGATTCACCTAGAACTAGATAGAAATTATTTTACAGACCATATAACAGAAGGAAATAGCATTCTTCGAGCGATTCACTATCCGCCTATTCGACAAGCTCCAAAATCTGCTATTCGGGCTGAACAACATGAAGACATTAACTTAATCACGCTTTTAGTCGGCGCTTCTGCTGGTGGTTTACAGTTATTAAATATGGAGAATGAGTGGATGCCGATTACGCCAGAAGAAGACGAGATTGTGATTAATGTAGGCGATATGCTACAACGCTTAACCAATGATTATTTAAAATCTACGACGCATAGAGTCGTGAATCCACCAAAAGCAGAATGGCATAAGCCAAGATTATCTATTCCTTTTTTCTTACATCCTAAAAGTAATATGGATTTGACCTGTTTGGATAAATGTGTGACAACAGCCACCCCAAATTATCCACCAACTACCGCAGGGGAATATTTAGACGAACGGCTAAGAGAGATTGGACTAAAAAAATAAGCTGTTTGAGGACTAAAAATGAGCTTACGTCAAAAAATGAATAGAAAGTATAATTGCGATTTAAAAAATCGTAACTTTGTAATAGTGATTCACGAAAAGAAACGCTGTTCATTTTGAGTACAGCAAATCTATAAACAGTTAAAATCAATTTATTATGGAAAATATATTCCTATTTGGATTGCCAGGCGGTACAGAGATTTTTGTCATTCTTTTTATTGTCTTATTATTATTTGGTGGCAAAAAAATTCCTGAACTAATGCGAGGTATTGGCAAAGGAATTAAGGAATTTAATAATGCCAAAGCAACGATTGAAACAGAGATAAAAGAAGGTATGAAAGAAACAGAAAAGAAGGAACTAAAAAATGACTAGTTGCCATTCTCTAAACTAAATTGACTAAAAGGCGAATAGGTGTTGACATCTATTCGCCTTTTGCTTTTACTAAATCTAAGAAAGCGGCTACTTTTAATAAGTTTAATAAAAATCCTATCCCTACCCCTACCAATAAAACGATGATAAAACCAAAGAACCAAGGAAGACTACTATACGTTATAACTAGGAAACTAATTAGTGCTAACAAAAACCCCAATAATAAAAACCGACCAATTAAACCAAAATCTGTTTTTAATTGGAACGCTTTTTTAGCAATAAAAATCTGACTAATTAAAGCAAATCCTTGCGTAAAAAAAGTAGCCCAAGCTGCTCCTAAAGCCCCATATTTAGGAATTAATGCATAATTAAGTCCAACATTTAATAGAACCGCTACTATAAAAACTCGATTCATTTCGGTTAAACTATTATTCGCTGCTAATAAGGTACTGTAGATATAACCTGTACTAACAATCATAAAAGTCCCCATTAAAACGCCTAGAATATCGGCACTATATACACTTGCATCCTCATAAAGTAAAAACATAATTTCTTTCCTAAAAAAACAAGTCGTTACGGCAAGTATAATTGCTCCACAAAGCAGCATTTGTAAACTGAATCTTAATAAAGGACGGATAGACTGATTTTCCTTCAGCAAACGGGCAGACATCGGTAATAATAAGCCCGCAAATAATATCCCTAAAACGTTAACCGCATCTAATAGCCGATAAGCCGATGCGTAAATCCCCGCCTCTTTTTCCCCATCGACCAACATTCTTTCAATCATCACAAAATCAATTCTGGTATAAATAGTCATTAAGAAAATGGCTAAAGCAAAAGGATAACTTTTCTTTAAAATCAGCCATAAAAAGGCTGGATTAAACCTTAATTGAAAATAAGGTAATTTATTAAAAACAAGACTTCCTGCTACGATGGCAGTCAATAAGAGCGAACTGGATTGGGCATAAACAAACCACTCAATCTGAAAAGGGGTCGTGATAAAATTACTAAATAATAAAAAACTACAAATGATAATTAATAGGAGCCTATCTAGAATAGTCAATAAACTATCTGTTCGATAAAAGCCCAATCCTGAAATATTTGAACGAAAAAAGGCTATCGCAGACATTAAGATTTGATTAAAAATGAAAAAGAATAGCAAATGAAATTGCCGACTCCCGTAACCAATCAGAAATGCTACTATAATCGTTAATAACGCATATATAATCCCTAAGCCCAGTTTTAAAACCAGCATATTGGGAAAGTATTTAGGCAATAACTGGTGGTGCTGTGCTATATTTCGATTATTAAAATTCTGTAGCCCAAAATCATTAATGATCTGTAGTAAAAAAGTAAAACTAAATAAGGTCGCATATAACCCATAATCTTCTAAGCCGACTCGATTTTGTACCGTTCGGTCAATCCCAAAAATATAGAAAGGTTTTATCAATAAATTGATGGAGAGGAGAAAGAGGATGTTTAGGAGAAATTCTCTTTTCATAATAGACCAAAAACAAAACCCATTGTAAATCAATACAATGGGTTTCTAGTTTGAGGTCGGACGCGGATTCGAACCGCGGTAGCAGGTTTTGCAGACCTGAGCCTAGCCGCTCGGCCACCCGACCCTGATACTTTTAAAATTTAGCTTTAAAATCGCTTTCTTTTAAAACGACCGCAAAGATAAATTATTTTTTAAAACATTCACGTATTTTAACGAATAAAATAGTAAATAGTTTCATTTCGCTGGTATCTTTGTATTTTATTATTGACTTCGAAATTCATTAATTCAAATATGCCAACTACTAAAAATAGCGATACGCTTTTGCTTGCTTTTATCTTACTAATTTCCTTGTGTTTTAGTTGCAATTTTAGCCAAAAAGAAACAACTAAAAAAAATATTTTACAAGTTGATTATTATGTAAGGTACTTGCAAGCTGATAAACAATTTAAAGTCAATATAAGTTTTACAGAGATAGACTCCACTAAAAAAATAATGCCTAGAAAAATGGAAGAGGTCTTATTTGCCAATAAGGTACTAAATGGAAAAAAAATTGGTAATCAATACCGTTATCAATTAGCAACACAAATGCCCTTTTCCGAAAATTACGGACTGACCTATAGACTAAACCAAACAGAAATAGATAGTCTGGCTATTCCAATACAAGCAATGAGCGATTTTTCTATTAAAAAAGGGAAGGTGAGTAAAACGGCAGGCACAAATTTAATGTTTGTAGGAGACGAACAATCTAGCAAGGAAACACTCGTACTTTTATTTAGTGATGTTAATAATAAGACTGCTACTATTAAAATTGGGAATCACTCCCAAAATGCTCCCATCATTATTCTTCCTGAACAAGTACGTCACCTTGCTGTAGGAAAAGGCAAGGTTTACCTCGTAAAAAAACAAACTGTCCAAACAGCATCAAAGAATCTTGCATTAACAGGTTTAACAGAATATTATTCAGCTGTTAAGGAAATAGAAATAATCGAGTAGTATCCTCTTTTTTGTTAAGGCTTAGTTTGGTCGACTAAATTAGCCGTCAGCATTCGCTCTTCTAAATATTGTCTTTTTTTGCTTCTGATACTATCTTTTAAATATTTTTCAATCACTAAACTAGCAATAGGCGCAGCATATGTACCGCCAAAACCACCATTTTCTATATAAACGGCTACGGCAATCTTAGGGTCGTCCTTAGGCGCAAAAGCAAAGAAAATAGAATGATCTTTTCCTGCATTTTGAGAAGTTCCCGTTTTGCCACAAACGGAGACATCTTCAATGTAAGCTTGTTTAGCGGTGCCTGCTAATACGACCTGTTCCATTCCATTAATAATTGGTTGAAAATGTGTTTGATTAACAGAGACTTGTTGTATTTTTTGATATTTAGGATTGGTTCTTATCATCGTACTATCTTCTTCTACAAAACCTTTTGCTAAATGTGGCAAAATATAACGTCCTTTATTCCCTATGATTGCAGCAAGGTTTGCCATCTGCAAAGTGGTCATTTCAACTTCTCCTTGACCGATACCTACAGACATAATCTTCCCAGAATTCCATCCCCCGTCATTTTTATAAATCTTATCGTAATACTTTGGCCTAGGATTATTGCCTTGTTTTTCTCTGGGATAATCAATTTCTAAAGGTTTACCAATACCAAATTCAGTTAAATAATCATTAAAAACCGATAATCCTTTTTGAGGAATAGACTCTCCATATTGGTCTACTATATCTCTAAATGTTCTAAAGAAATAAGAATTACAAGAATGTTTAATCGCCTTCGTCATATCCACCTGCCATTCATGATTGTGGCAGCCAAATTTTCTAGAATTCGCTTTTCCCGGTTGGTAATAACCTTTACAAGTTACTTTATCATCTAACGCTACAATTTCTTCTTCTAGGGCAATTAAACCAACAATGGTTTTAAAAATAGACCCCGGAGGATATTTTGCCATAACGGATCTATCGAAAAAGGGTTCTAAAGTATCCCTTTCTAAAGCTTTATAATTACTCCCCCTGCCTGGACCAATGACTAAAAGATTGGGATTATAGGTCGGGGCACTTAGCATCGTTAGAATTTCGCCCGTCGCAGGTTCTATAGCCACAATACTACCCCGCTTATTCTTCATTAACTCCTCAGCGTAGACTTGTAAGTCTATATCTAAAGAGGTGATTAAATTTTTTCCAGACACTGCTGATATATCTGATGCTCCATTATCATAGGCTTCTACTTCTCGACCAAATTTATCTTTAAGCATTAATTTTACGCCTTTCTTGCCTCGCAATTCTCGTTCGTATTGGTATTCTAAGCCACTTTGTCCAACGTAATCTCCTAAGGAATAAACATCCTTAGACGCTTCTATTTGTTTTCGATTTACTTCTCCTAGATACCCTAAAACATGCGCTGCATTGGGATAAGGATACCCTCTTACATTTCTTAATCTAGTAAAAAAACCAGGGAATTCGTAAAGGTGTTCTTGAATTTGAGTATATCGTCTAGCAGATATTTTATCTAAAAAAACAAAGGGCTTTCTTTTGGAGTAACGCCCACTTCGCCAGTTTTTATTTAACTTTTTGAGAAAAGTCGGTTTATCTATGCCTAAAAGCTGACAAAACTTAACAGTATCCATTTCAGGATTTACCTGTTTATAAGTAACCATTAAATCGTACATGGCATTATTATAAACAATTATTTTTCCATTTCTATCTGCTATAAAACCTCTAGAAGGGTAGGTCGTTATTTCGTCAACTGCAATATTTTTTCCTTTGACTCGGTAGGTATCATCTATTAATTGTAAATGTGCTGCTTTGCCCATCAACACTAAAGTGCCAATTAGAAAGACTGCCAAAATACTTTGATAACGATTATTGAAGCGATCACTCATGATGGGTCATTTTTAATTGCTTATTTTTAGTCGTTTATTAAACGCTTGGTCGAGCAATTATCATATACATTATCATTAGGAATAAGGAAAATATAAAACTCGCAATGGTTCTGCCTATGATTTCTATAATATAAATTGGTGTAAAAATCTCTAATACAAAATAAACCAATAAATGAATAAAGAGTAAGATGCCTGCGTATTTTAAAAACCAAGGAAGGCCATAGCTTTTGACGGTTAATCCTAAACTGACATTATAACCTTCTCTGGGTTCAAGAATAGCTAGAACCAAAGGCCGCAAAATAGCAGTAACCAAACAAGCAGCTGTATGAACGCCAGGAGAATTATACGCACCATCAACTAACATACCTAAACCAAAACCTATTAGGACTAAAGCAATTTTAGATATTCTAAGTGGAAGTAATAATAAAAATAAAGGGTAAATGAAAAGAGAGATGTAATTAAAAAATGTGCCACCTAACTTAGCTTGCTGTAATACAACACCTTGTACTAGTACAAAAAAGAATAATCTTAATATATTTTGAGTAATTACATTATTCATTAAACCGGTCCAATTAACTTTTTTATGAAACTTAGATTAATAGTGAGGCGAAAATAAAGGGTACAACTTTTTTAAGTCGAAACTTTATTTTGCTATTGCCCTTATTTATTCGCCTTTTACTTTCTGCTCTAATTCCAGTTGTTGGGCTTGTTTGAGATTTTTTACAATTTCTACCTGCCTCAATGCACCAAAATCATTACTTAGCCGAACTTTTATATCATGGAAATTATTGCCACTTGGCAATTCTGTTGCTTCTATGGTTCCTATCATTAGCCCAGGTGGGAAGTGAGTGGAATACCCGCTGGTCACAATGGTATCCCCTACTACTACTGTATTATGTTTCTCAATCGAACCTAAGTTCACTATTTGAGGATTAGTACCTATCCATCTTAACTCTCCAAAAGCTCCCGTCCGTTTAATCATTGCGGAAATGAACGTACGTCTATGTAATAAAGAATTGACCGCTGCATAATCGTTACGGACGTCTCTGATAATACCCACAATCCCATTTTTACTAATCACGCCCATATCTTTTTGCACACCATCTTTTATTCCTTTATTGAGCGTCAGGTAATTATTAGGCCTATCAGTAGTATTACTAACAATTCTGGCTGTTAATAATTCATATTGATTGTTTAGCTTAGTGAGGCTATCTTTTTCGAAGATGGGACTTAATTCGTAATTAATTAATTTTTCTTTGAGTTTAGCATTTTCAAATGCCAATTCATCCATATTATCTTGTAGGGAAAGATAATTGGTCCAATCATTCCATTTCTCAGAAGAATAACCCCAGAAGATATTAGCAGAGTTTGCCCAAATATCTCTTTGTTTTCTATTATAATTGACAATGAGGTATAAGCAGAATATCTCTAGGATGACAAATAAAATGAAATGCCCAAACCGTAAGAAAAGGAGTACAAGATTGCGCATGAACTGGTGGTAATTTGAAGACTTTGATAAATTCCTTTATTACAAAAAGAATTTATCAAAGCGTCATCATTTAGACGGATTTTCTATCAATAAGGAAAGAATAAGTATCAGTATTTTGTAAAGCTTTACTTGTTCCTCGTACTACTGCTTTTAAAGGATCATCAGCAATATGCACAGGCAATTTTGTTTTTTGGCTAATCCGCTTATCCAATCCCCTTAGTAACGCACCACCTCCAGTCAAATAAAGACCTGTCGAATAAATATCCGATGCTAATTCTGGTGGGGTTGTCTCCAAAGCTTTTAGAACAGCTTCCTCTATCTTTAAAATAGACTTATCTAAAGCATGTGCAATTTCTTGATAATTAATCAAAATTTGCTTCGGAATCCCTGTCATTAAATCCCTACCATTCACCGCGAAATCTGCAGGTGGATTTTCCAATTCTGGCAAAGCCGACCCTACATGAATTTTAATTTGCTCAGAAGTTCGTTCTCCAATTAAAATATTATGCTGCCGCTTCATGTAGTTCGTAATGTCACTGGTCAATTCATCTCCCGCAATTCGAATAGATTGATCACAAACAATACCAGAAAGTGCTATGACTGCAATTTCCGTCGTTCCACCTCCTATGTCAATTATCATATTGCCAATTGGTTCTTCTACATCCAAACCAATTCCTAAAGCCGCAGCCATCGGTTCATGAATCAAATAAGTTTCCTTAGAATCCACATGATCCGCAGAATCAAAAACGGCTCTTTTTTCTACCTCTGTAATACCAGAAGGAATACAGATAACCATTTTCATATGAGAGAAGAATCTTTTCTTATTTCCTATAATGCCAATCAAGCCTTCAATCATACTTTCCGCAGCCTGAAAATCAGCAATGACCCCATCTTTCAATGGTCGAATCGTTTTTATATTTTCGTGCGTCTTTTCGTGCATCTGCATGGCTCGATGTCCTACTGCAATTGTCTCTCCCGTCTTCCTATTTATTGCAACAATAGACGGCTCATTGACCACTACTTCTCCGTTCTCTATAATCAAGGTATTTGCGGTACCGAGATCAATAGCTAACTCTTGTCTAAAAAAATTAAATAAGCCCATTTATATATTTGAGTAAATCTTTTTTATGAATCGGTTCTAGTCCGTTAAAATTTATTGCTCAAAGTTATCAAATTATATTCACAATTCAATGCTTTGGCTAAAACTTACTGCTTTATTAAAAAAATTGGCCTTTTTTGTACAAAAATGCGCTGTTAGATATAAAGAAAAATAAATGTATTTTGACAAAATAAGCTTACCTTCGAGCCTTATTTTTAATTAGTTATCCTGTTATGAAAATATTCTTTTCTGAGAACCAACCTGACTATTCTAGTTATACTTTTAATTACGCTATTTATTGCATTAAAGAAGCGCAAAATGAACTGCCTCAAATCTATGAAAAAGGTTTTTTGCCTTATTCTGGAAACCTAAAAATAACCAGTGATATTTTCTATTTAGCAAGAAGCCTAAGGGTCAATTTAGCGCAATTTATTGACACTTCTGAAAACCGTAGAATCAATCGAAAAATAACGGATTTAGACATCCAAATTACTGTGCATAAGAAGGCAGATTTTGATATTGATGACCCTGAATTTATCGCCTTCTGTATGGACTATGCAGGGGATAGATTTTCGGGAAATGCCATGACGGAAACTCGACTAAAATATGTATTGAGTAAAGAAACAGGTAGCCATATTTTAACCTTTACTTCTAATGGAGAAAAGCTAGGATATGTCCTAGCAGGTTTAGAAGGAAATGCGTTACAATATTGGTTTGCCTTCTTCAATCAAGCGTATATGAAATCTCACTCCTTGGGCAAATGGATGATGTGGCGCACGATTCATTGGGCAAAAGATAATGGATTGGCTTATGTTTATTTAGGCACTTGTTATGGCAAACATTCTTTATATAAAGTTAGAGACCATAAAGGCTTAGAATTTTTTGATGGTAGCCAATGGAATCCAGATGCTAAATTATTAAAAGCATTATGCAAAACGGATAGTGAGTCCATTGATAAAGATCGGTTTAAATTATTGGAAAATCCTGATGCGTTTATTGAGGGATTATGATATTCGGGTAATACCAATTGCTGCTTAGTATCAACTAATAAGATTTAAACTATTTTTCTTACCTTGTCGATAATTATACTTCGAGTAGTGCCAAGCTCTGTTTGGTATCAACTAATTAAACCAAAGAGGGGGGTAAAAGTCCTGATTTGCGAAATCTAAAATTCCTTGATTTTAAATTTACTGAATTCTAAAAATTGAGCAAATTGTTTCTCCAAAACACCTTTTACAGAACCCTACTATAGTTATACACATGACAGAATACGGCTTTCTATCCCTACTTCCTCCTGTTTTAGCCATCATTTTAGCCATTAGAACGAAACAGGTTTTTGTTTCTTTATTATTCGGTATCTGGCTAGGTTGGATCATTATTAGTGATTTTAATTTATTAACAGGCAGCTTGGATACCATTCAAGCCTTGGTAGATGTCTTTAAAGATGATGGCAATACGAGAACCATTATGTTTTCTGCCTTGGTCGGCGCACTCATTATCTTTATTCAAAAATCAGGTGGAGTAGAAGGCTTTATTATAAAAATTAGTCAATTATTAGAAAAACAAGAACAGAAAAAAGCAGGTAATAATCGAGTGATTGTCCAATTTTTGGCTTGGTTAACAGGCGTGTTAATTTTTGTAGAATCTAATATTTCTGTTCTAACGGTCGGTACTTTATACCGTCCCATTTTTGATAAATTAAAAATACCGAGAGAAAAACTCGCCTATATTGCGGACTCTAGTTCTTCTCCTTCTTCCATTTTAATTCCTTTTAATGCCTGGGGCGCTTTTATCATGAGCTTATTATTAGCGCAAGGTTTTGATAATCCATTTGCTACTTTGCTTAATGCTGTTTTATATAATTTTTATCCGATTTTAGCTCTGGGAATGGTCTTAATTGTCATCTTTACCAAAAAAGATTTTGGTCCAATGGCCGCCGCAGAACGCAGGGCTAAAGAGGAAGGAAAACTTTTAGCCGATGATGCCCAACCAATGGTTTCAGATGAGTTAACTGCCATTACTACCAAAAATGGCATCACCCCAAAAGCGCATAATATGATTATCCCGATTGCCATTATGGTCTTGATGATGCCTGTTATGTTGGGGTATACTGGTTGGGAAGTAGCGATGGAAAATCGACCGAATGCCCCCTTTTTTGATCAATTCTTTTTTGCAGTCGGACAGGGTTCTGGCTCCACTTCCGTACTCATTTCTTTACTTATTTCGCTACTCTATTCCATGATTTCCTATAAAATACAGGGAATTATGGATTTAAAAGAAATGGTTGATTTAACCTTGAAAGGTATTGCTGGAATGATGCCGCTGGCGCTTTTAATGTTAATGGCATTTGCTATTGGTGCAGTTTGTAAAGAATTGGAAACAGGCATTTATGTAGCAGAAGTCGCAAAGGGCTGGTTGTCTCCTGCTTTAGTGCCTTTTATCGTCTTTATTGTTAGTTGCTTTATTGCCTTTTCAACAGGCACTTCTTGGGGCACTTTTGCCATCATGATAGCCATTGCTGTTCCGATGTCGCAAACGATGGATGCGAATGTGCATTTGGCAATTGCGGCGGCTTTAGGTGGTGGTGTTTTTGGGGATCATTGTTCTCCTATCTCAGATACGACAATTCTGTCCTCTATGGCTGCGGCGAGTGATCATATTGATCATGTCAAAACCCAGTTTCCTTATGCTTTGGTTTGTGGTAGCATCACCGCTTTTTTGTATTTAATCATCGGCTTTTTAGGATAAATGCTTCCTACAAAATAGTAGCTTATGAATTATTACTTAAGAGCGAGTAATTATAAAACAACTACCCTAGAAAAAGAAGATAAAGAAGTAATATTCCAATTAAAGCATAGTGGTTTGACAAATCGAAAAACCATAGCACAGTTGCCTAATACTCGTTATGAAATGGAGCATGCGAACTTTTGGGGAAGTCGTTATAACATTATTAAAGATGGTAGTCGTATAGGCGAAGTAACCAAAAATTGGAAAGGAGAAATGCTTCTTCATTTAAAAGATAGAGACTACCAGCCGATTCAATTTAAGATAAAATCTAAAGGGGTTCTTAATTTTCAATTTCAAGTTTGGGTCAATGAAGCATATCATTGGATGACTCTTTATCCTGAAAAAGATTCCCCTAAGACCTATTATCGGCTGACCGTTCATGAGATAGCTTATGCCCCTTTTCCCCTCCATGAATTGATGGTAATTATTGCGTATGTCGTATGGAATAAAGGTTTTTAATCAAAATGGTAGACCAATAATTCACCCGCAAGATATGTGCGTTAAGCGGCTTTCGCTTTTTGAATAATTTGTTTTAACTGCGGCAATAAATCTTTTGCAAACCATTGATTCTTTTTCATCCAAATATTATTCCTAGGAGAAGGATGTGGCAAGGGTAAATACTTAGTCGGTAGATATTCTTCAAAGTGCATCACTGTCTCCGTCAAGTTTCTTTTTGCTCGTTTACCCAAATAATATTTCTGTGCATAGCTGCCAACGAGTAAAGTCAATTTCACCTCTGTCATTTTTTCCAGTAGCGTCGGATGCCATTTAGGGGCACATTCTTTTCTTGGTGGTAAGTCGCCCGATTTACCAGTTCCAGGAAAACAAAATCCCATTGGTACAATCCCAAATAATTTTTCCTCATAAAATTCTGCTTCGGTCACGGCTAACCATTTTCGTAAATTCTCTCCGCTTTTATCATGCCAAGGAATGCCACTTTCATGGACTCTACGCCCTGGTGCTTGCCCAATAATTAGTATTTTACTTTTTGGATGGGCTACGAATACTGGACGGCAACCATCTGCTAAATGTTCTTGGCAGATGGTGCAGCTTTTTATTTCTTTGATGAGTTGATTCATTAACTTTCTGTTACATTCTTGTTATTTTCCAATTCATAAATCTTATACCAATAAAAAAAAGCTTCGATATTAGATTTTTTAAGTTTGTTTAGTCTAGTATTAAAAGGCTGCTCAATTATCCAGTTTTTAGCTTGCATTGGATTATTGAATCGTTCAAAAGTTATCTTTTTATATTCAATCAATTTGGCTACATAAGCAGCTTTGGCAGCATGAGTTATAGCTTTTTCCAAATGGTAGCTTTCTGAGAAAATAAAAGCTTTAATCTGTGAAATACCTTGCTGCAATAATTCAAAATTGGCATTTCCTGCTTTACCACGTGTTGAAATAGTTAATGCGGCATCGTATATATCGACTAATACTAATTGCGGATTTGGTTCAAATTCACGATAAGCTAATTCAGCTATTGCAAATTTTTCAAACGTTGAACGGACAACCTGCATATCAACTATATTATCAAAAATATTTCCAATATCGTATAGTTGTTTGATGATTTCCATTGCTTTGCTTTGTCCTCCTTTTATATAAGGAATTCCTGTAGTTTCGGGGGCAAATGCTGTAAGTTTATCTCCTAATAAATCTTCAAATGATGGTATAGGTACTTTTAATGGCGCTCCAATTTGTTTGACAAAAAGAGAATCAATAGCCGTTTTCTTTACATTTTGATATAAAATTTCTTCAAACAAAATGTCCAATAAGATATTATCTTCGTCTCGACCACTCTTATAACTAGTTTTATAATAGAATTTATAATGTGCTTTTTTTATAGCAGATTCCTTTTTTCTTTTATGAATTTCTACGCCAGTAAAACCTTTTCGCTCCACTAAGTTTTTTAATTTTTCTTCTAATAAACCATCTATTTTAGGGATAATTATATCAATGTCAATGGACAATCTTTTCGTAGAGCCTAATAATAACATTAATGAAGTTCCACCTTTAAAAACAAAATCAATTTCTTCTTCAATAAGTCCTTCTAGTAACAGTAAGGCACGAATGACTTTTTCTACTAGTGCAGGATCAGCCTTTCGATTTTGCTTTGAGGCTTGTTTTATCCAATCTAAATTTAAAGATTCATTAGCGATCATTTTTCTCATATTTGGCAATAAAATTAAATTATTGCCGATTTATAGTTTTTATTATTTTTAAAACTTCTTCCTTTTTTCCACGCCTACTCGCATACCTAAAAAGTTTATTTTCATTAATAGTATATTTATCGAATGCCCTTTGAAAAACATGAATCAATTCATAACCTTGATAGAAATAGAAAAGGTCTTTTCCAAAAACTAAATCAACTAATAATTTTTCTATTGTAATGGTAGGTATCTTATTTATTTTCTGAATTGGCGCTTCTGAAATTAAATGCTGAATTATGATTGGGTTTGGCATATCCAAAAGATAATTTTCGACTATATCCTTTTTAGGTTTTAAATAGACATATTTATACTTCTCTTTCAAAAATTGAAAGACAGCATCGATGCTATCTCGTTCTACTTCCACAATAGTGAAATTTGTAAAAGATTGGTGAACCGCCAACTCTTTAATTACAACTGTTTTCCAAATACAATAATCAGAAAATGGAAATGTCTTTTTAAGCTGACTATTAATAGAAATGATAGTATTGCCAAGTTGAGGTTCAAAATTAAATGAAGTACCAATTTGGTATTTCCCCCTTCCAACTCTACTGATTATTCCTAATTGTAACAATTGATATATTCGCCAATTGACCGTATTTCGAGGAATACTTTCTTCCTCTTTTGAATAGAAATCCCTTACACCATGAGTAGTAAATACTTCTTGCTGTTTAAATCTCTTTAAAAGTTGTTCTATTTTTAATTTTCTATTGATAATTATATTTTAGGCTAAAATATCAAATTATCGGCAATAAATCAAAGTTATAGTCGAAATAGAGTTGATTTTGTTTCACTAAAAACTGATTTATGCTTTTATAAAAACAGTATGATTCAATTCATTGAAAACAAAAAAGCCACCAGCCTCTTTTTATTAATTACAATACTTGCTTATAATCAGATAAGCATCTTCGTATCCCCATTGTCCTGCTTTACTTAAATCGCGACATCCTTCCTCTTTTTCATTGAGAAATAAATGTGCTAGACCTCTAATAGACAAAATTTCTGGCTTATCTTTTATAGACATGAACTCTTCCCTGTCAAAATATTCGATTAGTTTCTCAATTGTTGAAATCGTTGCTTCAGGATTATTCAACATCAAATAATTTTTTGATTCAAGTATTTTGCAATCTATATATCCAAAACAATCCTCTTTTATTAAATCAGGTCGATTAAGTTCGATTAGTACTTTTTCATAATCTTTTAATTTAAAATAATAGACTTCAGCTTTTTGAAATAGGACATAACAATTTGTTTTATCAAGACTATGTGCTATCTCATAATCTTCTAAACCTCCATAAAAATCACCAAGGTGAATTTTGCTATCTCCTCGTGATAAATAACTATTTGCAAATGGTTTATCTGAGTAAGAAATGACATTGGTAAAAACTTTAATAGCTTCCTTATATTTCCTTAACCTATCCAAAACAACGCCTTTTCTAAATAATATCTCTGTATCAAAGGGTGCTTTTTTTAAAGCTCTGTCAAAATAAAATAAGGCAGTTTCATTATCATCAATTCTAAGGTGTTCAAGACCAAGTTTATAAAATTCTTTATTCTCTTGACTAAATATTGAATCAAGTTGAAAAACAGAAAATGCTATTAATATACTTACTCATCTTATTATAGTTTAAGAATTGTTAATCGAAATTGCTTTAGAAATATTATAATCAAAAAAGCCCCCAGCAGAAAATTCCACTAGAGGCTTTTATATCCTAAAAAGAAAGTACTAAAACCTAAGCATTAGCCATTTCCTCTCTAATTTTATTCAAAGCAGAACCAGCTCTTACCCAATCAATTTGAGCAGCATTATAAGTATGTGCTACTTCAAAAGAATCAGACGTACCATCTGCGTGGTCTAATCTTACCGTCAATGTTTTGCCTGGTGCAAAATCCTTGAAATCAGGGATATTTACTTTGTCATCTTGTCTTACTAAATCGTAAGAAGCAGGATCCACAAAAGTCAAGGCTAACATACCTTGCTTCTTCAAGTTTGTTTCGTGAATCCGAGCGAAAGACTTAACGATAACTGCGTGAACACCCAAGAATCTTGGTTCCATGGCAGCATGCTCTCTAGAAGAACCTTCTCCTAAATTTTCCTCTCCGAATACGACAGAACCGATGTTATTATCTCGGTAGTAAATACCTGTATCAGGTACAGCACCAAACTCACCAGTTTCTGTATTTAAAACGGTATTCGTTGCGCCGCTAAAAGCGTTAATCGCACCAATATAACAGTTTTGGGAGATATTTTCTAAGTGTCCTCTAAATTTCAACCAAGGCCCTGCCATAGAAATATGATCCGTTGTACACTTGCCTTTTGCTTTGATTAATACCCGCATACCTTGCACTTGATCTTGTGTCAAAGGCTTAAATGGGGTCAATAATTGCAAACGGTTAGAAGTAGGATTTACACTTACGTCTACACCACTACCATCTTCGATTGGTGGAATAAAACCAGCGTCTTCTACTGCAAAACCTTTTGGAGGCAATTCAACACCCACTGGTGGGTCTAATCTTACTTGCTCCCCATCTTCATTCGTCAAGGTATCCGTTAATGGATTGAAGGCTAAATCTCCTGCCATCGCCATTGCTGTTACGATTTCTGGAGAAGCAACAAATCCATGTGTATTTGGATTACCATCGTTTCTTTTAGAGAAGTTTCTATTAAAAGAAGTGATGATAGAGTTTTTACGATTTGGATCATCTGTGTGTCTTGCCCACTGACCGATACACGGTCCACATGCATTGGCTAAAACAACACCGCCCATTTTTTCAAAATCATCCAAAATACCATCTCTTTCAACAGTAAATCGAATTTGCTCAGAACCTGGGGTAACCGTAAATTCTGATTTTGTTTTGATATTCTTTGCAACGGCTTGCTTCGCTAAAGATGCTGCTCTTGATAAATCTTCGTAAGAAGAGTTCGTACAAGAACCAATTAAACCTACCTCCAATTTTTGAGGATAGCCATTGTCTTTAACTGCTTGCGCAAATTTAGAAATTGGCCAAGCCAAATCTGGCGTATAAGGTCCGTTAATATGTGGCTCTAATTTTGACAAGTTGATTTCAATAACTTGATCAAAATATTTTTCAGGCTCTTTATAACATTCTGGGTCACCCGTTAAATGCGCTTTTACTTTATCCGCTAATCTTGCGACATCCGCTCGACCAGTTGCTTTTAAATAACGCTTCATCGCTGGATCGTAACCGAAAGTAGAAGTCGTTGCACCGATTTCTGCCCCCATGTTGCCAATCGTTCCTTTACCTGTACAAGATAATCTTCTTGCACCTGGACCGAAATATTCTACGATTGCGCCAGTTCCTCCTTTTACTGTTAAAATACCTGCTACTTTTAAGATAACATCTTTAGAAGAAGTCCACCCTTTTAAGTAACCCGTTAATTTAACGCCAATTACTTTTGGCATCTTCAATTCCCATGGCATATCTGCCATTACATCTACTGCATCTGCTCCACCAACACCAATTGCCAACATTCCCAATCCAGCACCATTTGGTGTGTGAGAATCTGTTCCAATCATCATACC
>CALFWI010000294.1 GCA_937928615.1 uncultured Saprospiraceae bacterium
ACATTGCTTAATAATTGTAGCTTAAAATAGGGATAAAACCCTACTCAACAATATAACCATAAAACAATATAGCCATTTGGGCATATAACTTGAGCTGCTCAATCTTTTAAAAATGTTCAAATCTTAACCTGTTAAAGTATAGCAGCACCTAAAATCTGCTGAATAACCCCTAAATCTGCTTCATTTCTAGGCGCATAAATAAACAGATAAGTTTTGACAGGAATAAATCGACCCGCCAATGGATGCAATTCTCCCCAACTCATTTCAATCACTTTCTTTGCATCCGACGGACTTAGCACTAAGGCTTTCCATTTGTAATAATCAAAGTAAGACCAGATAAGAACGGCTACTGAAAATAGCGCTAGCATAATTTGAGTAGTGGTCATATCGTTTTGTTTTGAGAAAATTTCACTAATAAAATGCCTAAAATAAAGAGGCCAACTTGTACGCCATGAAGGGTATAAGCAGTAGACGCTTCAATGGCTTTGCCCCAAACTTCCTCCATTCCACCAACTGCCCAACCAAAAGCAACCGCTATCCAAAATGGAAAAATAACGACCGAACCTAATATTAATAATTGTCTAAAAGGTAGTTTATCTTTAGGCAAAATCGCTAATCTGATAGCCCATATTGTTAAGGTAATGCCAAAGATGATTTCTCTGACAAAATGGTTTTTTACATAGTCTGCTATATTATCACTCCCCAAGGAGGTCGGTATAAAATTCGAGTAAGCCAGAAACAAAAGGCTTAGAGAAGTAATTACGAGTATTTGACCGATTTTATAATTCATACCGTTGTGTTTTTTTAAGTAGCGTCCTACAAGTTGTCAGATAAGATTAATTGTTACCTAAAATATTTGATGGCAGACCTCCAAGTGTCTCCAAGACCTTGGAGTGTCTAATATAAGTGGAAAAGTTACGCTTAATACAATCTGTCCCTTAATCTGCCTCGTTCCTATCAGCTCATAAGTCTTAAGCAAATCCCTCATTGGCAAAAGACTTAGTTTTTCTTTGTTAATAAGCAATATTACCATTTGAGAATAGGCTAATAAAATTGTAGAACGGCTTATACAATAAGTTGACTGTTAACCATCAAAGCATTATTTTGTAAATTACTTTTCAAGCACCTGCCTGATAGTTTGCTCTATCGTCGAATACGCAGTAGATTCTACAAAACCAATCGAAAAGGTTTGTACCGTGGTTAGATACTTGTCTTTGTTCGCTCGACCAAAACCTAACACCGTCATGTCGGGTCTGCTGACGTAATTATCTGGAAATTCATCATCTTCCTGATGCAGCATATACAACATGCGTGGTGATTGCTGATCGCCGAAAGCCATCCACTCGGGTGCGGGTAAATCGCCCAGAAAAGGCGCCATAATTGGATGCCGTTTATTATCCGCAGAAGCATACCAAAAGTCAGTACTATCCATTTCCCCACCTGGCACGCCTTCATATTGCACCCAATATTTATACCCTGGGCTTATTTTACGCATCGTGAAATCACAGCGATTAGGATAAAAATCCCATTGCCCCTGCCATTGTTCATTATCGGAAGTAAAGCTAATCCGAACATGTTGTTCGGACTCCATCTCTACTATCGAACTCGAAGGGTCCGTTCCAGCATTCATGGCATGAAAATAATTACCGTCTTGTTTGTGAATCGCATTCGGAAACCCTCGGTATTCTCCTTTATGCCCCGAACCTTTTTTATTGTGAAAGCCCAACCAATCCACATTGTCTTTGTCAATCATACTCGACAAACCACCACCTTCCTTTTCCAAATAATAAATCGCAGAAGGGGTTGTAATGATGTATGCAGCGCCATTGCCAGCAGATTCATCTACACCATTTGTCAGGTATACTTTTGGCTCGGTCTGCTCCGTGCAAGAGCCAAGGCAAAGTAGCAATAATAGTAGGAAGGGCAATTTTTTAATATCCATGCTTATATACTTAAATCAGATGGAAGAAATTTTGTTTTAGCACTACGTCTTAACAAAAAGCCAATGACAAATATAATCAGTGCACAAATCACAAAAATTATCCTACCCCAGAGTGGATTAGGAATCAGCGCCATTAATAAAATACCTGCGCTCATGCAAATCACCATCATACCCAACTTCTGTCTTTGCTGGCGATCGAATTCATCCTGTTGGTCATCTGCGATAACCGGGGTTTCTAAATGCTCGAAAAAGCGGTCCGTTTCGACTTTATTTTTGTCGGTTGACTCATTGTAGAATAAGGAAGTTGCGCAGAAAAAGCCAGCGGTAATAAAAACATGTGCGCCCAATGTGAGAATCAAACTCATATCTCCAGCTTCTCTAGAAGTAAATTCAGGGATGCCAATCCAGTTCGCAAAGACCTGCGGGGTGAATATTTCTTTCATCAACCAAGACATAAACAAGCCCAATAATACTGTTGCCCAAGGCGCCCAATGCGGTGTTTTTTTAATAAAAAGGCCAAGAATGAGTGGTATCAATAAAGGCACTTGAATCATAGCGGAAAGAGACATCATCAAATCAAAAAGACTGAGTTCTTTCAAAGATCGGAAGTACAATGCCATACCAATAACCAGAACTCCACTAATAAAACTCAACAATCGACTCAATCTCAACAGTTCTTTATCATCGGCCTGCCTGCCTCTTTTTGTCAAGTAGGGTTGATAGACACTACGCACGATGATGCCCGTATTTTTATTCAGTGCGGAATCCATGGAGGACATAGACGCAGCAAATAAGCCCGCTAGCAAGAGTCCGACTGTACCTACAGGCATCGTATTTCGAGTGAATACAAGGTAGATAGCATCCGCAGCTTTATTGCCCAACTCGGGATAAGCCGAAGCTGCATCGGGATATAAAATGGCGGAAGCCCAAGGTGGAATAAACCAGATAATACTGCCTACGCCCATTAAACCCATAGCTAACAACGCCGCTTTACGAGCATTGATGGAGTCCTTGGCATTCAAGAAACGAAAAGAATCATGGAGATTCATGATGGTGATTAGTTGCTTCGCTAAAAAGAAGACAAAAGTGCCGACCAATAGTAAGCCATAATTCATATTCGGTCCCATAATGAAGCCTGAGGGAAAGTTGGTGACTAGTTCGACAGGTCCTCCGACTTTGACCAATGCCACAATCGCACAAGCAACGGATATTACCGCCACCACCAATGTTTGCATAAAGTCAGATGCGACCACTCCCCAAGCGCCAGAAAGCACCGACACAAATACCACGGTGAGTCCAGTAATGATAATGGTCAAAGTAATATCAGCGGAAAAAACAGCACTCGCAAATACGCCCAATGCATTCAACCAAATACCAGCATTGAGTAGGGTGAAAATAATCAAGGCCCAAGAGAAAAATAGTTCATTCTGAGGGCCATAACGCCCCTTGATGGCTTCCGTTGGGGTATCAACCCTTGTCTGTCGGAAACGTTCGGCGAAATAGGCCCAACCACAGAAATAGGAAAAGGTATTGGCAATAAACACCAAACAGACGGCAAAGCCATCGGTAAATGCCTTACCTGCTGCACCAGTAAAGGTCCAAGCGGAGAACTGCATCATAAAAGCAGTTGAACCGACCATCCACCATAGCATTCGCCCGCCACCACGGAAATAATCGCTAGTGGACTTACTGGCCATGTCTCTAAATGTAAAACCGATTCCGATGATCAGTAGAAAGTAGCCTCCAATTACCAAATACTCGTAAAACATTGGGTTTTCGTTTTAGATAGAACAGAGGTCAGATTGTCTCATTTTTGAATCTGACTTCTGACAGAAAATTATTTTTCGGTCTGACATCTGACCTCTTTCTTTATTGAAGATAGCGAACATCAATCGAGTTATCATTCTTTCTAATGAGGTCAATGAGTTGTTGATATAAACTTCCTTCTTTAAAGCTTTGGTAGGGAGCGAATGGTTCTCCCTTAATATCTTTCACAAATTCTCTCACTAGGCATTGCCAATTTCGCTCCGTATCCCCCTCAATATTTGGTTGTTCGTCCGCAATGTCTTGAGGTAAAGGCAATTCTTCCCAAGTTTTGTTCTCTTTCCAAGTATACAGTGGCCCATGCCCATAATGACCTTTGATGTAAATGGCTCCTTTTGTACCATAAAATACAATGTGGTCTTCATTAAACCTAGGATTTAGGCCGCCATGTTTGAAGAGTACGGAAACTGGTTTGGAAGCGATTGGACTTTCCAACTGTGCCAATACCGTATACGTCCATTCGACATTACTTTCGCCCCATTTAAGGGAAGGGTCGTTTAAATCTTTGGGGATATGGTCTCTTCTAGTTTTGAAATTATGCACACCTTTAACGATAGGTGCTTTCCCTAGGTCGTCTCTTACTTCTCCACTTATAGATAGGATTTTTTCACCGATTACGGATGTTACAATGGAAACCTTGTGCGTAAAATTATTGTTAAGACGACCACCACCAGCTTCTTTACGATGAGACCATCCAAATGGAATATCTCGTTCTAAGTTGAAATGGGAGATGCACTCTACTTCCAGAGGCTCACCAATTGCACCATTTGCCACCAGTTGTTTAGCATGTATGATATGTGGCATATAACGGAAACTAGAAGCAAAGGCTGTTTTTACCTTTTTCTGTTTGGCCAATTCGTATAATTCTAAGGCAGAATCTCCACTATCTGTCAATGGCTTGTCACAAAATACATGGCATCCAAACTTGATTGCTTGGGTTATTGGTTCATAATGAGCACCACCTGGTGTCCCAATAGAAACGATGTCTGGTTGGCAATCTTTTAATGCTTGTTCCCAATCTGTACTAGCATAAGGAATCCCTTTTTTATGGGCTACCTTCTTGACTACACTTGGTGTTCTGCCAACAATACCAACTACTTCAGCGCCTACCGCACGGAATGCATCTGTATGACCTTGTCCAGCAAATCCAGTTCCATGAATTAATACTTTTAATTTATTATCCATTTTTATTTTTTAGTATTGACAAAAGCATAGGGAGTTAAAATTGAAGATTTGAATACAATACAAATCTAACATATTACAAATTGGTTGACAAGAAGTTGGTTGACCAATTTAGTATTTACCTCAAAAAAGTAATAACTATTGCTTTAAAATAGAAATGGGTAGTTATACTTAGGGAAAATACGGCAGTAGGACAGGTAGTTAGCGAGTTATTCCTTTTTATGGAGCATACTTTTTTAACTAGCTTTCTTCAAACTGTTATTGTTACTAAGCAATTTTCTAGATTACGGTGAACAGATTAACCTTAAAATTCGATTAAGCGTAGTATTCATTTGCAAATATTCTTCTTGCCTATTAACCTTTTAGACCATTAAATTATGTTTTTATCAAATATAAAAAATAAATAATAAGATTATTTTGGTCAACCAATTTATTGTATTACCTTTGGTGGGTTCATATTAGTCGACCAGTTTATGGTCAACCAATTTGTAAGTATAAATATTAGCAACCTTTATATTAAGTCAATTATGAAAAAACACCTTACTCTTTACCTACTTAATCGCTATTTTATTATGTCTCCATAATGAAACAATTGCTGCAATCAAATTTTATTCATCAAAACTTACATATTCGTATACGAAAAACCAATTTTATAACTACGAAATTAAGTTAAAACCCAATATTTAAATATGAAAAAAATTATACAATTAATCCTTATAATAAATATTGTTTTAGGGATTTCTATTGAAAAACTTTCTGCTGCTACTGTTACTTGGGACGGGGGTGCATCAACTAGTACATGGTCTGATGCAGCGAATTGGGACAGCGATGCTGTACCGACAGCAGCAGATGATGTTATTATAGATGGAGAAACAGTAATCTTAACTGCAAACACACAAGTCCAAAGAGTCTATCTAGGAGGTAGTGCACACTTAACCGTTAATAGTGGGGTCACTTTAACAATTACAGGCTTTGCTGGAAATGATGAAGGTTTGGAAGTTCAAGGTTCGGCAACCTGTATTAATAATGGTACCATAGCGATTTCAAATATCGTTGGTGGCTCTGGCGCAGACGGACTTTATAATAAAGGAACAACTACCAATAATGGTGCTATTACAATTGACGGAATAGGTCAACATGGTTTATATGTAGTGGCTGGTACTTTTACCAATGCTGCTGGTGGAACAATCACGGTGACAAATACTGGACAAGTTAATAGTGATGGGGATTGTATTTATGTAGATGATGCTAATAGTGGGACATTATTTGGCACTTTAAATAATGAAGGGACTATTACGGTTACCTTAACAACAGGTGATGATGGTATCTATGTTAATGACAACACGACCTTCAATAACATGGCTATGGTAACGATTTCCAGTACAGGAGGAGATAATGGAATGCGTGTTGATGAGGGTAGTGTTTTTAATAACAATGCTGGTGGCACATTGACCATTAATTCCACCCCTGATGATCAATTATTTCTCGATAACGACGGGGCATTTAATAATACAGGACCGGTTAATTTAAATAATGGGACGGACGTTGGTTTATATGTTACTGATCAAGGTGTTTTTACTAATAATGAAGAAGGTAATGTTAACATTATGGCTGCAACAAATTTTTCCATCCAAGTGGATGCGAAAGGTTCTACAGCGGAAGTCGAAAATGATGGAACGATTACGGTAACTGGCGGAAAAGATGGATTACGTTTGCAGGATAGCGGTACATTTTCTAACAATTCAGGAGGGGCATTAAATATTGACGCGCCAAATGAAGACGGCATTAATGTACAATCATCTGGTGGTACTTTAAATAAT
>CALFWI010000295.1 GCA_937928615.1 uncultured Saprospiraceae bacterium
ACTGATAAATTGCTATTTTATCTACTAAAGCAATGTACAATAAGTCACCATTGATAGTAATCATTTTTATGGTTTCTAAATTAGTAGGTAAAGGCAATAAGTTTTCTTCTAAAATAGGTTGATTTAATAAATAAGCTTTTCCTTTTTTCCAGAGCAATATTTGTTGGTCAAGGACTTGAAATTCGTCGATGTCTTTAATAGGAATTGTCTGTTTTAATTGCCCAAACGCATCAAAAATAAATAGTCCATTCTTTGTATCGCTCAAATAAATTTCATTATTTTTTTCTTGTAAAAAAGAAGGGTTTAATTGTTTTCGGACTAATTGGTTTAAATTTCTACTTTGAAATAATGTTTTTCCTGCTGGGCTTAACTTTTTTAAGACCGCTGTTATTTCGTCATAAACCCAGATATTATTATCATTGGCTAGTGCTATTCCCTTAGGCGCAAGTATCTCCAAATCGTATAAGTTGAGTTCTTTGATAACTGATAAGGTTCTATCCAAAATGATAATAACTGCCAAGTCTGGATAATACACTAAAATATTCAGTGGATTCTTTACGGCTATTTTACCAACTCGTCCGAAGCGATTGTTATTATATTCAAATTGTTGATTTCCATTTTTATCAAATTTAATAATTTGTCCTTTTTCAGTAGCAGCGTATACGTTTTGTAAATTATCTGTAGTGAGGTAAGTGCAATTAATGGGAATAATTTGGAGTAGTTGGTAAGTAGTGTCTTGTAGTATTTCCTCTTTTTGCTCTCCCTTATAAAATAAGGTTTGCCCAAAACAATAATTGAAGGTAAAAAATGAAATAATTAAAGTTGACTTTATTGTATTACTAAATATAAATCTTATATTTCTAGAACAAGGCATAGATTTTTGTTAGTATTAATTGTAAATTTCTTTCATTTTATGAATATCTCAAAAAGTTCAAGAGGTATAAACTTCCTCCAACTCACTCTCAAAAAATTGAATCTCCATTTTCTCCCCATCAAAAACCCCATAAGAATTATGAAATAACCAATCCCCAATATTGACATATCGGCTTTTGCCATTTGGTAAGAGGGTATTAATCGGTAAATGTCTATGTCCAAAAATAAAATAATCTACCTCAATGGTTCTTGATTTTTTTACTGCATATTGGTATAACCATTCATGCTTCATCCCATAAAATTTAGGCGATTGTGGTCTTTCCCCTTTACTTTTTAAGACCCAAGTAGTCGCTAACCACAGGCCAAAATTAGGATGTAATCGAGCGAATAACCATTGGCATAATTTGCTCGCAAAAATCTTTTTTAAAACTTTATAGCCATAATCTTCAGGCCCTTTTCCATCACCATGCCCTATAAAAAAAGTTTTGCCATTGATTTCTTCTAGAATAGGTTCTCTATAGGTTTTAATACCAAATTCCTCTTCAAAATAATCAAACATCCACATGTCATGATTACCTATAAAAAAATAAATAGGGATTCCCTCATCACTTAATTCAGCCAATTTACCTAAAAATCGAACATACCCTTTTGGTACCGCTCGTTTGTATTCAAACCAGAAAAACAAATCTCCTACTAAGTAAATAGCAGTAGCATCCACTTTTATCCTATCTAACCACCGAACTAATTGTCGTTCTCTTTCTTTACTGGTTTTAGTAGCGTCAATGCCTAAGTGAAAATCAGAAGCAAAGTATATTTTCATTATGTGCGAGTTGCGGGTTGCCAGTTGCCAGTTACGAGTTGCGGACAACTGGCAACTGGAAACAGAAACCCGTTTATTCTAGTCTTGCAAAAAATTGGAAATCTAATCTAGTATCTAAAAATTGAGGAGAAATATCTCTCAATCTTAATTCCACTCGAATATTAAATTCATCTCCCTCTAAATATCTACCAATTTCGGGTAGGCTAGGAAATAAGGTAATACTTCTACCCGTGTTTAAGGGAATCTCGTCTCGATAAAAAATTTCTGTTCCGACGTTATCTTCTCTAGTAAAAATTTCTACCACCACTTCTCCAACAAACACAAAGTCGACATTTGCAAAATTAAGAGATAATTCTGCTTCTCTAGGCAAAATAGCGGTAATTTCATTTTCGTTCGCCCCACTTGTACTTAAAAAAGCTGCTTTATTAGTTGGAATACCATTTAACTCAAACACATGCGTATCAAATACGCCCAAACCCGCAGGGATTTCAAAATCTCGTTGGTAGGTCATATTAAAACCTGGCCCATTATCTCTACAAGTAGAAAAAATAATTGGGAGCATCAGTACAAAAGTCAACTTTGCAAAAGAAAACCATCTATTAGTTGATGTAGAAGTAGGAAAAGCCATTTTTATATATTTTCAGATTGTAAAATTAACGATTTCGAAAAGACTGTAAGCATCAAATTCTAAATAAAATTTCTATCTTCGATACTTTCTTCATAAGTCTTCAATCTAGCGGCGAATTCATTCGCCGATACTTCTCATTCAGCAATAACAAGAACAAACATGAATGCTAAATTATTTTTTTTCCTAAGTACCCTTTTATTACTCATCGCTTGTGCAGAACAAAAACCACTGATTCCGTTACCTGATGACGGTACAACTGTTTTTTATGACCAAGGTAAAAAGCCTTTTTATCATGGTGTCGCTTCTGGAGACCCTTTAGCAACAAGTGTTATTATTTGGACACGAGTTACCCCTGATAATATTAGCGAAGTAGCTGTAAAATGGGCTATCTCTTCGAATTCAGCTATGGAAAACCCAGTAAAATCTGGTACTATAACGACTAATACCGCTAGAGATTATACCGTTAAAATAGATGTGAAAGGTTTAGCTGAGAATACAACCTATTATTATCAATTTGAAGCTTTAAATGGTCAATCAGCTATTGGGCGAACAAAGACGACCGCTGCCGATGATAAATCAGCAGTTAAATTAGCGGTAGTCAGTTGCAGCAATTACGAAGCGGGCTATTATAATGCTTTTGCAAGAATTGCTGAAAAAGATGATTTGAATGCCGTTGTCCATTTAGGGGATTATATTTACGAATACCAACCTGGTGGTTATGGGGATTCCACTTTAAGTAGAAAACATTTACCAGCAAAAGAAATTATATCGCTCTCTGATTATCGGACTCGATATGCGCAATACCGTTTGGATAAAGACTTTCAAAAAGTACATCAAATGCATCCTTTTATTACTATTTGGGATGACCATGAAGTAGCCAATAATGTGTATAAGGAAGGTGCGCAAAATCACCAACCAGAAGACGGTGATTTTATGACAAGGAAAGAAGCCGCTAAACAAGCTTATTTTGAATGGTTACCTGTTAGAGATAATGCAACTAAAGATATTTATAGAACCGTCAAATTTGGCAATACCGTTGATTTAATCATGTTAGACGAACGTTTAGCTGGACGAACCTACCCTGTAGATAGTGTGAGTCAATCAGAGTTTGAGGCAGCCGATAGAACGATGCTAGGTGCGGAACAATTGACTTGGTTCAAAAATGAATTAAAGACCTCTGATGCGACTTGGAAGGTAATAGGCAATCAGGTTATTTTTTCTCCTTGTGATATTAGTGGTCTTGGTTTTGGTAGCCCTGTTAATTTAGATGCTTGGGATGGTTATCCTTACGAAAGAAGCCAGATTAGTCAGTTTTTAGCCAATGAAAAAATTGAGAATGTTATTATTACTGCTGGAGATACCCATTCTTCTTGGGCTTTTGAAGTGCCTTCAGAAGATGGAAAAAGTAATATTGCTATAGAGATTGGAACGCCTAGTATTACCTCGGCCAATTCAGATGAATATACACCTTTAGAAAAAGTACTACAGGCAGAAAAAGTTTTGGGGGTTAAAAATCCACATCTTAAATATACCGATTTAAAAAATCATGGTTACGTCATTCTTAGTCTGACGGAAGCAGAAACAATAGCGGAATGGTATTATGTGGATAAACTGAATGCACCTTCGGATAAGGAAGTATTGGGTAAGAAGTATGTGGTAAAGAATGGGGAAGCAATATTACAATAAGCAGTAAACAGTGGCAGTAGGCAGTTAAGCCCTTGATTTTCAAGTCTAAAATTTTGTGCAAACACAGTTAACTGAACAATCTCGTAGGCAGTGTTACAGTAGGCAGTTTATCTGGACAAACTGCCTACTGCAAACGGTTTACTATAACGCTGTAATTCTAATATTTCGCCACTTCACTTTTATGCCACCGCCGTCGTGAATTTGTAAGGCAATTTGCCCCATTGCTGCTCCAATTTTAGCATCTTCCAAGGTAATCATTTCTTGTCCATTCACCCAAGTCGTCACGACATCACCCATTGCCTTAATCCGCATGGTATTCCATTCACCCATTTTCAAGGCCTTATCTTTCGCTGGGTCTGGCTTGATTAACCAACCTCTCCCATAAGATTCATAAATACCGCCTGTGTTATGATTTGGCGGAGCTACTTCTGCTTGCCAGCCTGTTATTTTAGTCCCTTCTATAGAACATCGGAAAAATACGCCGCTATTTCCATTGGCTTCTTGTTGAAAGTCTAAAGTCAGGTCAAAATTTTTGAATGTTTTATCAGTTGCTAAATAACCATAAGCTTTATCAGGGCCACTTTCACAAACTAAATGACCATCCGCTACATACCATTTTTCCGTACCGTAAATCTCCCAACCAGATAAATCTTTGCCGTTGAATAAAGAAATAGTACCATTTTTCCCATCTTTTCCTCCTATTCCATTAACACTACAGCTCGTCAAAAAAAATGAAAAAAGGGACAAAGCCAATAATCTTGAAAGCATAATTTTATAATTTTGTGAAAGCGAATGAATAAACAAAATACTAATTTGACCTAAACTTAAAAAATTAATACCGATTATTAAAAATAGACCCGCTAAAAAATAGCCTAAAATTAAGAAGAGCTTCCAGCACTCGAAGTTCTGGAAGCTCTTTCTATAATAAACATAAGGTAAATAGACGCCTTTACGTTTGTATTAAAATTCACTAGTAAAATGAAAAATAATATCTGGAAAATTAT
>CALFWI010000296.1 GCA_937928615.1 uncultured Saprospiraceae bacterium
GAAACAGCCGCCTTGTAGGTGCTTATTAGGCGGCTGTTTCCCACAGCCGCCTAATTTTAAGGAATCATTCTACCCCTCTTTATTAAAATGATACATTGGGGCCTTAAATTTCTAAAGAAAAAACTAAGCCATATTAACTAAATCACCTTTCAAAGTAAATATTAGTCAAGAATATAAAATATTCTTTATCAATAATTTAACCTGTTGCCATTACATCCGTACACTAACAAAACTGTGAAACCCAAATTTTAGTATCTCTTAGATATATTGTACTTTCGCAGTCCATCTTAAAAACGGGTAAATGCCTAAAATAAGCTAATAAATGATTGACGTAAAATTATTAAAGAAAATATGTGAAGTACCAGGTACTTCAGGATTTGAGCAAAGAATTCGAGCATTAGTCATCAAAGAAGTGAGTCCTTATGTAGATAGTGTAGACGTAGATGCGATGGGAAATGTCATTGCCCTAAAAAAAGGAACAGCGACCAAAAAAACTATGAAGAAGGCAATGGTTGCTGCACACATGGACGAGATTGGTTTTATTGTAACCCATATAGATGATGATGGATTTATCCGATTTCACACTTTAGGTGGTTTTGACCCTAAAACATTGACTGCACAACGGGTTATCATTCACGGAAAAAAAGATATCATGGGCGTAATGGGGAGCAAACCCATTCATTTAATGAAACCAGAAGAAAGAGGCAAAGCGATTCATATTCAGGATTTTTTCATTGATACGGGCATGACGAAAAAAGAGGTCGAAAAAATCGTTGCTGTCGGTGACCCCATTACTAGAGAACGGTCTTTGATAGAAATGGGGAATTGTGTGAATAGTAAATCTATTGACAATCGAGTGTCTGTTTACATTCTCTTGGAAGTTTTAAAATCCCTCCAAAATAAACAAGTTCCTTACGATATTTACGGCGTCTTTACGGTGCAAGAAGAAATAGGTTTAAGAGGTGCCATGAGTGCAGCAACCCAAATAGAACCAGATTTTGGTTTTGGTTTGGATACCACTATTGCCTTTGATGTACCAGGAGCTAATCCTCATGAAATGGTGACGCAGTTAGGTAAAGGGGCAGGTATTAAAATCATGGACGGTTCCGTAGTTTGTGATTATCGCATGGTCGCTTACATGAAAGAAGTGGCTAAGAAAAATAAAATTAAGTGGCAACCAGAAATTTTACCTGCTGGTGGTACAGATACGGCAGCTGTACAACGATATGGTAAAGGTGGCTCTATTGCAGGTGCTATTTCCATCCCTACTCGACACATTCACCAAGCTATTGAAATGGCTCACAAAGCAGATATTAGAAATTGTATTGATTTATTGGAGGCTAGTTTGGTACGTTTGGATAAGTATGATTGGCGGTTTAAGTAATAGCGGATGTTTTTATAGGTGAATAAAGCAGAATATTTTTAATTTTAAGTTTCATTAGTAACCTTAGTACAGGCTATATGGGTATAGCCAAGAATTAGCTGCAAGCATAAAAAAGAAGTCCGATTTTGGTAAATTTGTATCAAGAAGAATTTGAAAAATCAATATGGCAAAAAAGAACCAATCAAAAAGGTTAACAAACCAACATAAAAAGTCGAAAGGTGTAGTAGGCATATTTGGTGACAAAGCTAAATTACACGACTTAACTGTTGGGGAAATATCAAAACTTGTTATCGAACAACTTAAAAAAGAATTCCTACAATTAACCTTTCGATACAGAAAGAATATAAGAAAAGAAGAGAAGAGATTAACGAGGCGTTAAAGAATATTGACCCAGAATTAGGACAGACTCTTTTTGTGTCAAATTCAAGTATCAAGCCTGACGGTGGAATAATTGAAGTAAAAGACGACAATGATAATTGGAGAATAGTTTTAGTCTCCGAAGCTAAGTGTCAAGGAAAAGACATCGAAAATATTAAAAATGGTGAATTGGTAGGAACTAATAAAGACCAAGATTTGATGGCTGCGGGTAATGCAATAGAAAGGTCACATAAAAATATATCAGAGATTGCAAATTTCATGTTGTCTGAGTCTCATTTTCCCTATCTCTTATTTCTTGAAGGGTCAAACTTTTTGACAGAAACTATTTCCATTGAAAGACCTGATGGTAGAGTTGTAATTCTTGAAAATAATTCAGGAACATTAAATAGATTAGATAGATTGACATCTGCAAATTATGGAATGCCATTAAATACTAATTTATGTGAGAATAAATTTGTCAAACCTAAAAATAAGACGATTATGCTTCAAGCAACTTCTATTTACACTCAAGGAAATGGTGAAGAATGGGATAAGACTGAAATGTTTAATATTATGCTTGACATTTCAAAAAGCTCTCTTAAAGTATTAGGAAGCGATATTTTCAATCAGATAACCCAAGCAAAATAATTACTATCAGTTTTCTACCAAAACAATATGAGTTAACTATGGCAAGAAAAGCAACTAATAAATTACTACAAAAAGCTAAAAAAGCTAAAAGTGATGAATTTTACACACAACTTTCAGACATTGAAAGTGAGTTAAAACATTATAAAAATCAATTCAAGGGCAAAATAGTTTACTGTAATTGTGATGACCCAAGAGTTAGTAATTTTTTCAAATATTTTTCGGCTAACTTCAAACAATTAGGTCTGAAAAAATTAATATCAGCTTGTTACAGAAAACAAGAAATAGATTTATTCAACAGCGAAAAAACTGAAAGTGGATTTTACTTTGAATATGAAGGTGAAATAGCAAAAAAAGGTGCCATCAACAAAAATGAAAGTGATATAGTTCATTTCAAAGGAGATGGAGATTTTAGAAGCAAAGAGAGTATCGAACTTTTAAAGCAGGCAGATATAATTGTAACGAACCCTCCATTTTCATTATTTCGAGAATATGTTGCTCAATTAATTAAATTTGATAAAAAATTTTTAACAATTGGGAATATAAACGCTATTACCTACAAAGAAATATTCAAATTAATAAAAGAAAACAAAGCGTGGTTAGGAGTTAATCTGGGGAGAGGTATTTCAGGCTTCATAGTCCCTGAACATTATGAACTTTATGGTACAGAAGCAAGAATTGATAGTTCTGGAAATAGAATAATATCTCCAAATAACTGTTTATGGTTAACAAATTTGGAGACTCCTATACGAAACGAAGATATAGCCCTATCAAAAACATATTATGGAAATGAAAGTGAATATCCTAATTATGACAACTATGATGGAATTAATGTAAACAAAACCAAAGATATACCTAAGGACTATGAAGGTTTTATGGGAGTACCAATAACATTTTTACACAAATTTAATCCCAATCAATTTGAAATCATAAAATTCAGAAAAGGAAATGATGAAAAGGATTTATCAATAAATGGCAAATGTCCATACTTCAGAATTTTAATCAAAAACAGAAGATTACAGCAGAGTCAATTAATACAGACCGAATGTATTGAAAGAAGAAAGTCAACAGCGAACACAGGCTAAAACGGCAATAGTGGCCCGTCTCTACTGCGTTTAACGGAGACTATTGACGGTGTACGTAAACGGTAAAATATTAGTAATCAACGCTTTAATTTTGGGTAGACACAGTTGTTTGAACAGTCTCAGACTATTATAAATCCAATAACAACTTCAAAGTAGGTAAAACCGTCGCTACTCTATCCTCATTAATTACCACCAAATCTTCTTCTTTTTTAAGCGTTGATGATTGACCTCGTTTTGCCAACGCCATCATTTTCTGCCGTTCAGGGTGAGAAAATTTAGAGAAAGTTCTTCGCAATACAGGCAAAATTTCCATAAATCGCTCCTCTTCTAAATTGGCTAACCATTCATCCATTATTTGCCAAAGATTTTCTTGATGAATCAATAATAAGCCACTTCCATTTAAAAAACCTGCTATCCATTGGGCACTAAATAAAGCTTCATTTCCTTTTGATAAAGCTAAGTGCATATAAGTACTAGTAACCTCTGTATCTATAAATTTCTTATCGAATAATGTTCTGGTACTCAACCCAACTAAAATACCATTAACCGTCATCCCCATTATTTTGGCTAAAGTCTCATACCAATGTTGCATATGATTCGCTTCATTTAAGGTGTGCAAAGCTCGATTAATAGCGACTATTTTGTCAAAAATTTTGGAGGCCGTCTCTTCATCTACATTGATACAAGCATTAGGTAAACCAATGCAAATCCTTGGAATCATTTGATTGATTACGGTAGAGACAGCCGTTAAATTAATTTGTCGACTACTACCGTATCGAATAACATTTACCAAGGCTGGTAAAGCATCCATTAAATTAAAAATATCTTTGGTCAGCGCCGATTGATTGGTTAATTCATTGGTCAGTGCTAGGATGACTTCTTTTAAATCTCCATTCAAAGCTGCCTCAATTAATTGGGTTAAACCTGCTAAAGAAGCTTGTTTGTCTTTATTATCAAAAATATAATTAGTCGCCGCTTCATAAACCGTATTGCCCCACATCCCAGCCTCAATAATCCGAATAGCAAAGTCGGGTTCCCATTCCAAAGACCAAACTTCTTTAAAACTACCTTTGGTATGTTGAGAGTTTTCTAGTGATGTTCCCCAAGGAATACCTAAGATATTTAAGCGATGTAATAAATGACTAGCGACTAAATTGGCTGCTTTTCTTAGGTCTAATTTCTTCTCTACCTTTCCAAAAGCGTTTTTTTCTTTAGTTAAGCGAGCAGATTTAATGCAAGTATTTAAATCTTGTTGGAGTGGAACAACAGGAATCTCCTCTGGCACTTCGCCTATTTTGTCCCCAATAATTAACTTTTCTTCAATTAGTTTTAGCGGTGTTGCGGCTCCATCACATAAAATAGCAATTGCTGCTTCTCGTAATTCACTAATCCCAGCTACGGATAAATTACGTATCGCAGCCAAAGAATCCGCTAATCGAACGGCTTCAATGATATGTGCCGAGGAGGCTGGTAAACCTTCTGCTCTCAATAAATGAGCCGCTTTAGACATCCATTGTATGGTTACTTCATCAGATTTATCGAATAATAATTCGTACCAAGCAGGAGAGATAATCCCTGCACCATACCCACTTTGGCGAGCGATTCTTTTATAAGTCCAAGGCACCCAAGTAACTTTTGTTTTAATTTTTTTAATGCCTTTTAAAAACTTCTTATCACTCGTAGCTTTATACCTTTTATAGTTGGCTAAAACGGGCGCATGCCAAGCACCACAAATGACGGCAATATTTTGATAGCCTTCTTTTTCAGCAACTCGAATCACCCCTCTCATATAAGCTTCCCGTTGCAATTCTCGAAGCGGCGTTTCCTTGACCGCATCCCGTAATGCTCCCATTAAAGTAAGAATCGACTCAAATATTTCACTTGGATTATTGGTGCTTTCAAAAGTAATATCCCACCATCTTTCACTATCTTCATAGCCCGCTAGTTTTGCCATATATCCTAATGGGTCTTTGGCAATTTTTCGTTCTTCTTTGGTGATTGCTTCATTTTCTTGTTCAAAACTAATGACCTTTTGCCCGTCCTTTTTTTCTTTTACATCTAAGGAAAATGCTAAGGCACGAGGCAAATCCATAAAAGAAGTTGGAATATCATTGGCTACTCCATATTTCATAGCTTGCCATTCTGGTGAAAAATGGGCAAATGGGTAGTAAGCCCCTTGTTTTAGATTACTTGGATTATATACCAATAAGGCAATAGGTGGAATTAAGTTTTCATTAGCCACATAGTCTATAAGGTCATTTCCAGCATCTGGCGGGCCTTCAATGAGGATACAGTCTGGTTGTAGTTCAATTAAAGCATTGCGTAAACTACTTGCAGAACCTGCGCCATGGTGTCGGATGCCAAAAACTGTAAGCATATTTTTAGATTAGAGATTAGAGACAAATGCAAGTTCTAAAGAGTAATTTTGTACGATTTTATTACAATTTATCGCTCATAAGTAATCCGATAAAATTAAGTTAATAATTTTTGCAGTTTTTACCATAATTTGTCCTTTTGATTCTTTTTTTAGCACAATCATTTATACAAACTACTAACTTCCAAATACTCAAAAACCGAAGGGGTTACCAAATACTCCACTGATTTTCCGTTTTTAATACATTTCCGAATATAACTCGCGGAGATATCCATTAAAGGTGCTTCAAAAAGAACAACACTTTCATGGTCAGCCAATGCCCCTAATTCATATTTAGGGCGACTATAGACATAAATCTGGTGGTTTTTCAAAATCGTTTCATAATTCTTCCATTTATGAAAAGTACCTAAGTTATCTCCCCCCATAATCAAAACGAACTCTTTGGTCGGATGCTTTTCTCTAATGTAAGCTAAGGTATCAACCGTATAAGATGGTTTGGGTAAATCAAATTCTATATTTGAAGCTTGTAGCTTGGGATTCGTATCTATGGCCAATCGGACTAAATGCAATCGGTCATAATCTCTAGCCAGCGAAGATTTTTGCTTTAGCGGATTTTGTGGAGAAACCACCAACCAAACTTCCTTCAAATCCGTATGAGTAGCCATATAGTTGGCAATAATTAAATGGCCAACGTGGATAGGGTTAAAAGAACCAAAAAATAAACCTATTTTCATGATGTTTGGAATTTAGTATACTCAAATAAAATCAATTGGCTATTCTTTTTTCAAAAACAAAAGCCGATATTTGCTAACTTTAAATAAGCGTATTTTTTACACTTATTTAAATACGACAAATATCAAAACAAAGTAACAATAAATATAAATTAATCATGGCAAAAATTTTAGTAACAGGCGGTTGCGGCTATATTGGTAGTCATACCCTCGTTGACCTAATAGATAATGGATTTGAAGTTGTTTCGGCGGACAATCATTATAATTCAGCACCTTCTGTCCTAGATGGGATTGAAGAGATTACGCAAAAACGAGTAAAAAATTATACGATTAATCTTTGTGATTTAGAAGCGACTAGGCAAATTTTTATAGACCACCCAGACATTGTAGGCGTTATTCATTTTGCCGCTTTAAAAGCCGTTGGAGAGTCTGTAGAAAAACCTTTACTCTATTTCCAAAATAATTTAGGTAGCCTACTGAATGTTTTGGCATGCATGAAAGAGTTTGAGGTAAAAAACTTAATTTTCTCTTCTTCTTGTTCCGCCTATGGCAATGCAGATGAATTGCCCGTTACAGAAGAGACGCCTTTTAAAGAAGCAGAAAGCCCTTATGCTCGAACGAAGCAAATGGGAGAATATATTCTACAAGATTTTGCTAAGAAGTACACTGATTTTAATTGTATCTCCCTACGTTATTTTAATCCAGCAGGCGCACATGAAAGTGCGATTATTGGTGAATCGCCTACTAATAACGCTAGTAATCTAGTCCCTGTTATTACAGGAACTGCTATCGGAAACCGTAAGAGTTTCACGGTATTCGGAACAGATTACGAGACTAGAGATGGTAGTTGTATCAGAGACTATATCCATGTGATGGATTTAGCCAATGCACATACCAAAGCAATGGAATTTGTCGTTAATGGAAAAAATGAAAAGAACTCAGAAGTATTTAATTTAGGCATTGGTGCGGGCGTCTCTGTATTAGAAGCGATTAATGCCTTCGAGAAAGTGAATGACTTAAAGTTGAATTATGAATTAGGGCCTAGACGTGCTGGAGATGTCATTGCTATTTATGCTAATTATACTAAAGCAGCCAAATTATTAGACTGGCAACCGAAAAGAAATATTGATGATATTATGCGAACCGCTTGGGAATGGGAGAAAGTGCGAAATGTAGTAGTTTAGACTTCCAGTCGAGTAGCAATAAGCAATAAAAAAGCGGTTGCCATAACCTAGCGAATAAGAGCTTGATAATTACCTAATGGTTAAAAAAAATGCTAAGTTTCAGCAACCGCTCTGGTCAATGCTGTATGTAAAAGTTGTATTCTTTAATACTACTTTCAGTTAATCAATTGCAAAATAGGGGTTAATTGACTACCAAAAAATAGGTGATTTTTAAATTAATAGAGTTTAACCTATTTTCCTAGGTTTTAAAGAAAATGTTAAGACCTTAAATTAATATAACATTGATTATCAAATAGTTGTGTTTTAAAAATAATCAATTTAAACTTTTTATTAAAAAATTTAATAGTCTGTTAAAATGTAAAAAAGCGGTATCTTGCCTTAATTTTCTCCTAAGTAATGTTGAAAAAATAACTTGAACAACTATAATTCGTGGGGATAATAAATTCGTGGGGAATTATCTGCTAAATGTCCAACTTATTTTTTATCCATTACTAAATAGATTTTTGATTATTCATGAGTAAGGAAGAACGACTAAAAAAATGGCGATTAGTACTAGGTAAACATGCAGACCCCGAACAGACCATTCATTTAGGGGCAGAAGACATGGGTAAGGATGGCGTATTAGAAGCGCTTTACGATAGTGATAACGAGCGAAAAGGTGGATTGGGCAGTTCTTCTCCAAGAGTCAATCGGTGGCTAGGAGACATCAGAAAATACTTTCCTAAGTCGGTTGTTCAAGTAATGCAAAAGGATGCTTTTGAGCAATTGAATATTGAAAAGATGCTTTTTGAGCCAGAATTTCTAGAATCTATCGAACCCGATGTCAATTTAATCGGTACGCTTTTATCGCTGACTAAAGTAATGCCACAAAAAACAAAAGCGACTGCCAAGAAAGTCGTTCGTAAAGTGGTCCAAGAATTAGAGAAGAAATTGACCAACCCAATGCGTCAAGCCGTCAAAGGTAGTATCAACAGAGCCACTAAAAATCGACGCCCCAAATTAAAAGAAATAGATTGGCATAAAACAATCAGAGCAAATCTCAAACATTATCAAAAAGATTTAAAAACAATCATACCTGAGCGGTTAATTGGTTATGGGAAGAAAGGACAAGCCCTGAGAAAGGTGGTCTTATTAGTCGACCAAAGTGGGTCGATGGCCACTTCTGTCGTTTATGCTAGTGTTTTTGGAGCTATCCTTGCCTCTTTAAAATCCATCAAAACACATATTGTCGTTTTTGATACAGCAGTCGTTGATTTAACGCCAGCATTACAAGACCCAGTAGATTTATTATTTGGCACGCAATTAGGTGGTGGCACAGATATTAATAAAGCAGTTGGTTATGCAGAACATTTAATTCAAAATCCAACCGATACCATCGTTTTTTTAATTAGTGATTTATTTGAAGGAGGGAACGAAAGGGCACTTTTAAAAAGAGTTGCCGCAATTAAAGCTAGTGGGGCACAATTCATTACTCTCTTAGCTTTAAATGATGAGGGCGCACCTGCTTTTGACCGTTCTGTGGCTCAAAAATTTGCGAGTTTTGGTGTTCCTTCTTTTGCCTGTTCTCCGGACCAATTTCCTGGCTTGATGGCAGCTGCCATCAAAAAAGATAATATTCATAATTGGATGGCTAGAGCAGGTATTTTACCCGTAGCTTAGGCTTCCAGTCTGAGTTACTTACTCTCTCCCAATCGTATTATTCGGTGTAATTTCTTCTAAATATCGACTAGAGCGACCATATACATCTGAGTAAAAATCATTTTGCTGCTTCGCTTCAACCATTCTCTTTAAACCATCTCCTGCTTTATAATTTTGGGGAATTAAGGTTGCTGGTGGTGGCGCACTAGCTACTAGCGTTTCTGAATGAGTGGCTATAGATATAGGTTTATTAGCAACTACTTGGGCATCCAGATATTCTTGCGCTGGCATAGTCGATTCTTTCTTTTTTTCCATAGCAAATAAAACAGGATTTCCTCGATCATATTGATACAAGTCATATTTTTCTATGGTGTTAATCAATAACGTCGCATAATTTTTTGCGGTAGCATACCCCGCTTTTTTTAAGCCCTTTGCCCATCCCTTATAATCGGTTTTAGCTAAACTAAATAAAGAACTATACCTTTTATTGACTATTAAAAACTCAGAATGATCATAATAAGAATCTGCTGGATTATCGTAGGTTCTAAAACAAGATTTTACTAATTTCCCATTGACATAATCGTCATCCTTGTGATAATACTTCCCTCCTGTCCAATTTCCTTTACATTTAATACCAAAATGATTATTGGAATTTTTAGCCAGGCCACTTGTGCCATATCCAGATTCTATAATTCCTTGTGCCAAGGTGATACTTGCAGGAATCCCTGTTCTGTCCATTTCTTGAACAGCAATGGCACTATATTGGTCCACGTACGCTAAAATTTCTAAATCTGCATTATTGGTAGTAAAAGAAGGCAAGGAGATGGTCGCAATAATTGCTAAAATAAATTGAAAGTTTCTCATCATGGGTAGGTTTTAAAATGAATAAATAGAGATTGCTGAGTTAACCTCTTTTGAACGTTTCGTAATGAAACCTACCAACATCGAACTAGAACGGCCTAAGAGAAAGGGCGGGAATAAATATAATTACTTTATTCCCATCCTTTGGAGGTTCTCTTAGAACTAGTAGTCATGGCTTAATGACCAATTTTTATAGTGTTAAATAGTCCGTGAGGGGTATACATTACAGTAAAACTGTTATATCATATTCACATTTTTTATAATACAAAACAAATGCCATTTTTTCTTAATATGTTTTTTGACTCCCTTTTTTTAAAAAATTCAGTTAAAAATGTTAATAAATAATTAAAAAATTTATGTGATTATTTAAAATCACCTTATAAACAGTATTTTTCAATTACTTTTTTCGATTCGACCTACTAAACGAAGAAATATTAGCGTTTATCTAAAAAACAATTCAAGTAATAGCCATCTTTTGAATATTTAAAGGGTCTTTTGAAGTACCGTTCAAAAAATATTTTTCAACCACTTAGATGACTCAAATTTTATTTATCACTCGACAATTAACTAATCAATAAATTTTGAGCCATCTAAATATCTTATACAATATGAAAAAATTCACTGCCTGGATATGCCTATTATCCTTCCTAACCATTGCTACTACCGTTTTTGCGGACACTAAATCTTTATCTCCATTTGATGAAATTATTCTTTCAGGAAATGTAAGTGCACTTTTAGTCGAAGGCGAAGAAGAAAGTATTGATATCAAAAATGATGAAGGTCGTTTAGATTTTTATGTAGAAGGGAAATCTTTGAAAGTAAAAGCGACAGACCTGGTGAAGTACAATAAAACGCCAACCATAAAAGTCATTATTACTTATAAAAAATTAAGAGGATTAAGAGTACGAGCTGGTGCTTCAGCTTATACGGAACAGCCGATAAGCGGTGACCAATTAGATTTGAAGTTTTCTAGTGGTGCTTCTGGAGAAATAGAAGTGGTTCAAAATTCCTTAGAGATTAATGTTTCGGAAGGAGGTAGCTTGGAAGTAAGAGGAGAAACAGATTGGCAAGAAATTAAAGTGGCCACAGGTGGCACCCTATCTGCCTATAAATTAAAAGCAGCTAATACTGTAGTTAAAGCCAATACTGGTGGAAATGCTAAAGTCATGACTACGAAAAGTATTGATGCTAGAGCTAATACTGGCGGTAGTATCACTTATAAAGGAGACCCTAGAAAAGTACAGGAAAAAGATGGTCTTTCTGGGACTATTAGAAGTTACTAGTATAATCCAAGATTGCGGAGAAATTGAAATGGTTATATTGTTTTATGGTTATATTGCTAATGGGGTTAAAAATCTCGAATTAGGGAATTAGAGGTTACTCAATAACACAATAATAAAACAATACAGCAATCCAACAATTATCCATAACTTAAAAACAAAAAACCTTTGCTAGATCATATAGCAAAGGTTTTTTTAGTAGGAACGACAAATTCATCGTTTATTAAAACAAGCTTTCTATTATATTTTCTTCTGTAATGCCTTCTGCCTCTGCCTTATAATTTCGGACAATTCTATGTCGTAAAACATATTTTGCAATTGCTTGCACATCTTCAATATCTGGAGAATATTTTCCACTAATAGCTGCATGACACTTAGCGCCTAGTACTAAATATTGAGAAGCTCTAGGACCTGCACCCCAAGAAATATAATTATTCACTTTATCTGTCGCCATTTTAGTACCCGGCCGAGTCTTAGAAGCTAAGCCTACCGCATATTCTAAAACATTATCTGCAATAGGAATCTTACGAATCAACGCTTGATACGATAAAATTTGCTCAGCAGTAACAATATTATTTAAGCTATATTTCTCAATGGCTGTTGTCGCTTTTACGACTTGAATTTCTTCTTCGTAAGAAGGATAATCCAAAGGAATATTAAACATGAAACGGTCTAATTGTGCTTCTGGTAGGGGATAAGTTCCTTCTTGTTCAATTGGATTTTGTGTTGCCAATACAAAGAAAGGAGCTGGCAATTTATGCCGCACACCACTTACCGTCACAGAGCGTTCTTGCATCGCCTCTAATAGAGCTGCTTGTGTTTTAGGAGGCGTACGGTTAATCTCATCCGCTAAAACGATATTAGCAAATAAAGGCCCTTTATTAAATCTAAAATGACGGTCTTCATCTAAAATTTCAGACCCTGTAATATCTGACGGCATTAAATCTGGAGTAAATTGGACTCGCTTAAAATCCAAATCTAATACTTGAGCAATGGTACTTACTAAAAGTGTTTTTGCTAGTCCTGGTACACCTACCAAAAGGCTATGTCCATTACTAAACATAGAAATAATAACGGTTTGAACAACCTCTTCTTGTCCAATAATTACTTTTCCAATTTCTTTTTTCAGGTCTCTATAAGATTGTGCCAAAGCATCTACTGCTTGCACGTCTGATTTATTTGCTGTTGCTTTCGCCATCGAGTGAATCGTAAATTTAAGGGATGTGAAAATTAGTGACTATCTTATAGTTCACTATTCAATTGATTTCTAATAAGTTAAAAATAGAATTTTCAACCAACTTATTGTGTAAAATCTTCCTAATTTAACAGAAGTGTAACGTCAGGAAGACCTGCTTTGTTTCGGAAACGGAGTAGTAGAATAGAGAGTAGCGCCCATTTTATTGGAGCAATAAGGACAAAAATCTTGAATTTCATCTAGCTATGTTATCAAGATTCAGCTAATTAAAGCCCTTTTCTCTAATCTTTATTTTATCTGATTAACCCAAAAATTAAGCCGACCTTTAGTTTTTGGGACAATCCCACATCATTTCACTGATTTCGTACTTTTCTTTTTGATAAGAATAATGCCACCATTCTGTTCGGATAGGTCGTAAATTAAACTTAGCCATTAATGCTTTTAATAATTTTCGATTGTCCGCAATTTTTGGCGGATGCTTCGTAAAAGTATGATGTGCTGCTTGACCAAAAAAATCATAAGCCGTGCCCATATCTAATGCTTGTCCATTTTTATCGACAATAGTTAAATCAATGGCTGCGCCTCGATTATGCATCGACCCTTTCCAAGGAGGGGTGACATAGTTAGCATTCGGTACTTTTTTCCATAGTAATGCTTGAATCGGCTTAGGTCGGTAGCAATCAAATAACTTCAATCCCAAATCTTTTTTTTGTAATTCCTGATGTGCTGCTATAATCAATTTAGCGACTTTAGGTCGCAAAAAACAACGCCCACAATCATACATTTTTGTTTGCACGAAATTATCCTCGGTTGCATATTTTAAATCTAAGACAATTGTCGAATCAATTAAGCCTATATCTGTCCAAACCGTGGTGTCGTAATCAAAAACAATCGCTTTTTCTACCTTTTTTTCTTTTATTGGTAAAGAATTGATAGGTTTGTTATTGGAAATCTCATTTTTACAATGACTAAAAAATAATAAACTACAACAGATAATTGACCATTTAAATAGTGACATATTGAAAGCACATAGAGATTAGCGACTATTTCATTGAGCGCATAAAGATTAGACAGAATAGGCCTATTCGATAGCTTGTCTCAATTCTGAACAGTCAAAAATTATTTTAATTAAATTTACATGAAAAATTACGTTATTTTTTTGATAGCTTCCTTTTTGATGGCTAGCTGTCAAGCACCGACTACTCCATCGACAGTCACAACAGATATCATTGTTCCTCAAAGATCTGTTAAATTAGCCAAAGACCGTTATAATGTGGCGTTCCTAATTATGGATGGCGTGTATAATACAGAATTAACTGCGCCTTATGATATTTTTCAGCATACTATTTTTAGAGATAGTATCAAGGCAATGAACACCTTTCTAGTTGCTAATACCTTGAATCCAGTCACTAGTTTTGAAGGCATTCGACTACTTCCAGATTTTAACTATTTAGCGGATAACTTACCAAAAATAGATATCTTAGTCGTACCAAGTGCCGAACATCATTTAGATACAGATTTAGAAGATGAAGCGTTATTGGATTTTGTGAGAAAAGTAGATAAAACAGCAACATATATTACCTCTCATTGCGATGGTGCTTTTGTTTTAGCTAAAGCAGGTATTTTAGACCATGCCGTTTCTACCACTTTTCCAAGTGATATCGGTAAATATAAAGCCATGTTTCCTCATTTAGATGTTCGGTCAGAGGTACTCTTTGTGCATGATGGGAAATATATTACCTCTGCTGGTGGCGCTAAATCTTTTGAAGCAGCCTTATACTTAACGGAAATCATGTATAGCAAGAAAATAGCCCAAAGCTTAGCAGGTGGTTTAGTGATTGATTGGCAAATGGAAGCAGTACCAAAAGTGGTGATTAAAAAATAGGTTCTTAACCTTCTTTCTTTAGAAAATAGACCACTAAATTTGTCCATTCTTCTGCTAAAGATAGGGTAGGCATCGTCTTGCCAGCTCGTCGATACCAGTAATTGGCATTCCAATTATCTCCTTCTTTTCTATGCAAATAGGCATGTACCCAATTTGCTTCAGGATAAGGATTTCCATCTGCGATATCATGCGCCTTCGTCCAATCGCCTTTTCCATCATACCAAAGCGCTAGTAAGTTCGGCGAAATACTAGCAGGCGGATTTTGTTGTTGTAAGGAGTGTTTGAAAGTAAAAAACGTCATTATTATTATTTATTCAAAAATACTAAAGTCTACTATAACGGTTGTTTCATTCTAGGTCTTATTGGGCGGCAATTTCCCATTGCCGCCCAATTTCAAGCTAAAACAAGGTGGCAATGGGAAATTGCCGCCTTGTAAGTGAAACTGCTACAACTCCATTTTGGAGAATGAAACAGCCGTTAGTCTACTATAATGATGAACTGTAAACAATGAATTATTGCTAATAAAACAGGCATCGACTATCGAATATCCCATTCGTAAAGCGACAGTAGGTACTCAAAGCCCTTATTTTAACTAATCATTTTTTGCAAAACGCAGTTATTTAAACGGTCTCCGTAAAGTAACTATCTATCCCTTTTTCTGATTATTCCTTATTATTTTACGAATTTATCATTCATCGTTCATCGTTTATCATTCCATGTAACCTTCTGCTAATATCCCCATAAAAGAAAGAGAAAGTTAGTACTTTTCTACAAGTTTAGACAAATGAATAAATAAATATACTTTTACGATATGAAAAATAATTCCTCCTTTATAACGCTTGCTTTGAAAGGAATGGCAATGGGCATTGCCGAAGTTATTCCTGGTGTTTCTGGCGGTACGATTGCCTTTATTACAGGTATTTATGAAAAATTACTAAACACGATTAAAGCTTTTCATCCGTCTTTGATTGGCACGTTTAAGGAAGAGGGACTTGCTGGTGTTTGGTCAACTATTAATGGTACTTTTTTAGTAACCTTATTGGTAGGTATGGCGACAGGCGTTATTGTTGGGGTATTTGGCGTAACTCATTTATTAGAAACCTACCCAGAAATGTTATGGTCCTTTTTCTTTGGATTGATTATTAGCTCAGCTATTTTCATTGGCAAACAAGTACAAGGATGGGGACTAACAGAAATAATTGCTTTAATTGCGGGAACAGCAATGGCTTATTATATTACAGTAGCTAGCCCCGCACAAGGGAACGAAGCACTTTGGTTTGTTTTTCTATCGGGTGCCATTGCCATTTCTGCTTTAATTTTACCAGGGATTTCAGGTAGTTTTATTCTATTATTGATGGGCATGTATTCTTTTGTCCTTCCGACGGTAAAAACAGCTTTAACAACTTTTGAGACAGAGAGTTTACTCATAGTTGGTACTTTTGCGGCAGGTTGTTTAGTGGGTCTAATGACTTTTTCAAGGGTCTTATCTTGGACTTTTAAGCATTATAAAAATCCAACGTTAGCATTATTAACAGGTTTTATGTTAGGTTCTTTAAATAAACTATGGCCTTGGCGAAATGTGTTATCGACTAGAATCAATAGTAAAGGAAAAGAGGTGCCATTTATAGAAGAAAGCGTTTTACCAAGTAATTATGATAGTGAACCCTTTCTCATTGCAGTCGTTATCTGTATGATTATGGGTTTTTTATCCGTTTTCTTAATTGAAAAATTAGGGTCAAAAACAACTGAAAATTAAAACAATTGCCAGCTATACCAAAAAGGTAACTGGTAACTGGTAACTGACAACTATTAATAGCATGACAATCAAACACCAACTAGGCTTAATCGGTTATCCACTTTCTCATTCTTTTTCTAAAAAGTATTTTGCTGAAAAATTTAAAGAAGAAAAAATTGCAGGATACCATTATGAATTATACCCAATTCCTACTATTACTGCTTTACCTAATTTAATAGCAGAGACGACTAATTTATTGGGCATCAATATCACGATTCCTTATAAACAGCAAGCGTTACCCTATTTAGATGAAGTTAGTGAAGAAGCAGCAAAAGTTGGTGCAGTCAACACAATAAAAATTACTAATGGGCGTCTCAAAGGATACAACACGGATGTTTATGGATTTGAAATATCTTTGAGACAACTATTAGCCACTGCAACTATTCCATTATCGAGTATGAAAGCTTTGGTTTTAGGAACAGGCGGGGCAGCAAAAGCTGTATTGTATGTACTTGATAAATTGGGTATAAAAACACAACTTGTATCTAGAAGTGCAAAAAAAGGACAAATTACTTATGATAAGATTGATAAAGCTTGTTTAGAGCATCATCAAATCATTGTGAATACGACTCCTTTAGGGATGTCTCCTAATTCCGATTCTGCACCAGCTTTACCTTATAAGTATTTAAGTAATCAGCATTTTTTATACGATTTAGTCTATAATCCAGCAGTGACAAAATTTTTGCAAATGGGGCTTAACCATAATGCAAAAATTAGGAATGGTTTAGAAATGCTACATTTGCAAGCAGAAGAATCTTGGAGAATATGGACGACTGATAATCCAGAATGTAGTAAACAGTAAGCAGTATTACAGTAAACAGTTTCGTACGATACTTTAACAGGATAAGCATTGATTTTTGTTTTTCTATTTCAAAGAATTTTTACATTCATTTTAGGCTACAGTCTTTTCGCCTAACATTTTTAATGAAAATCAATTTTTTACCCTGATGCAGTATCGCTATAATATTGCCTATTGCATTAGTTCTTAATACACTATCTTGCAAAAATTAATTTTGCTGAAATCCCAAAATATCGGGACAAGTTGAGTAAAGGAGAAAATGATTAAATGTTTGCCTATAATTGGCAATAAAAGACCTTTTGGAAGCAATTAGCCAATTATTTATTCATTTTATCATATTTTCATTCACTCATTTTTAAGCATTTTAAAAAAGGTAGCGTACGATAAGTTTTAATATCTGAGTATACACTGTCAAATATGGACTCATGGGAAACATTATAATGAAAAAGAAAATATCAATAGATTTTAATAATACAGCGATTGCTTTTTCTGGAAAAACAGATAAGCAATTGAAAAAAATGACTCGCCTATTTCAGCTAATGAACCAATCTTGGTTAGTTAACATTGGCTCAAAAATAGGCGTAGCGGCTTTAAATCTAAACTTACCTTTTGTAGAAGCAACTATCAAGCATACTATCTTTGAACAGTTTTGTGGAGGTACGACTTTACTCGATAGTCAACCAACAATTAATGAATTGTCCGACCGACAAACCCTAACCATTTTAGATTACGGAGCAGAAGCCAAAATTTCTGAATTGGATTTCAATGGAACGATGAATGAAATGATTCGGGCCATTGATTTTGCAGAACAGAATAAAAGTGTGCCTGTTATCAGTATGAAAATTACTGGAATCTCTAGGTTTACTTTATTGGAAAAGATACAAAATGGGGAGGCCTTAACAGAAGCTGAGAAAATAGAATTTAAGAACGTTAATAAACGTTTAGATGCTATTTGTTATGCAGCACATCATAAAAAAATAGCCGTTTTTGTAGATGCGGAAGAAAGTTGGATTCAAGACACTATTGATTTTTTGGTTAAAAAAGTGATGAAGCGGTATAATAAAGAACAAGTAATCGTTTATAATACTTTTCAAATGTACCGCCATGATAGATTGCAATATTTAATAGATTCCTACGAAGAAGCCAGAAAAGAAGGCTATTTATTAGGCGCTAAATTAGTTCGAGGTGCTTACATGGAAAAAGAACGAGCAAGAGCAGCAACTTTAGGTAAACCTTCTCCGATACAGCCTAGCAAAGAGGCGACTGATAATGATTACAATACAGCTATACAATTTTGTGTCGAGCATTATACGCATATTGGGTCTTGTAATGCAACTCATAATACCAATAGTTGTATTTTATTAGCCAGCCTTATCGACCAAAAAAATATTAAAAAAGACCATCCACATCTTAATTTTTGCCAATTATATGGCATGAGTGATCATATTACTTTTAATTTAGCAGATGGAGGATATAATGTCGCTAAATATGTGCCTTATGGCCCCGTTCAAGACGTGGTGCCTTATTTAATTAGACGAGCACAAGAAAATTCTGCCATCAGTGGCGATATGAATCGAGAATATAAATTGATTGTACGGGAGATGAAACGGAGAGGACTAAAATAGAGGCTTACCAAATGAGGAATTATCAGTTACAGGTTGTAAAATGACAACCTGTAACTGATAATTTATAGCTATTCTTTTGTTTCAGTAGTTGTTTCTTCTGATATTTCTTCTGCTACTTTCTCTTCTTCTAGTGTAATCAATGAGCGATCATTCAAAAATTTAAACCACTTTACCATTTTTTTCATATCTCCAATATATACCCTATCTCGGTCATAATTAGGAATAATTTCTGCAAAATAAGCTTTCAAATCTTCATTAGCTGCATTATGCGCTACTAACGGCGTATCGGCCAACTTAACAAACATATTTTGAAAGACCTTTGATAATTCTAAGGTTTCCTCGTCATCGTTTGTATAAATGGTGATAGATTCTAAAGGCGTAAATTGATGTTTTCTAGAGGGAGCAAAACGTTTCTTTCCTGTATCTAAATCCTCGATAATCAAGCCATTACTTCGATTGGCTGCTACTTTATGAACGCCTGATATTCCGCCCACCACTACTAATTTTTCTAAACTCATATTTATATTTTTTCTGAAAATTATCTTAAAAAGAATGTTTTTGTCTGCTATTAATGAATTGCTTCTATAACGTACAAAAAACGCTTTTGTGAATTAAAAGTGCGCAAAATTATAAAAGAAATTTCAATCACAAGGGAGATTAGATAATTGTTTTCTACCTTATTTTTAGAAAATCATTATTCGCTTTAATTTTTAGAAACGAAAAAATTCCTATTCTATCCTGTTCTATGCCTCTAGCTTTTAGTAACTTCGCAACTTATTTCAACATTGACATAGCATTCGTACTTGCTTAATGAATAATGGAAAGCATTTTTCTTAGTTATTGCTTTATTGAAAATTTATTAGTATTTGTACATTATTAAAAAAATCGGTCACCCAATATGAACCAGCATACTATAGAAAAATCGGTCTCTATTAAGGGCAAAGGATTACATACAGGAAAAATAGCTACGCTTACTTTTCATCCAGCGGCAGTGAATCATGGATTTAGGTTTAAACGGATTGATTTAGAAAAGCCAAAGGTCATTCCTGCTGACCCTTCAAAAGTTGTAGATACAAATCGAAGTACAACGTTAGGAATAGGAGATATCAAAGTACAAACAGTTGAACATGTCCTATCGGCATTAGTAGGATTGTCCTTAGATAATGTGTTAATGGAAATTGATGGAGCAGAAGTACCCATTTTAGATGGGAGTGCAGCACCTATC
>CALFWI010000297.1 GCA_937928615.1 uncultured Saprospiraceae bacterium
CTGGACGATTTAGTGGCGGGAAATTATGAAATTAATATTAAAGATGCTAAAGGTTGTCAAAATACAAAATGGATAACGGTTAATGATGGTGGAGGTAATTTAGGTTTTGAACTGGAAGCGAATAGCGCAACTTGTAGTGAAAAAGGAGCTATTTGGGTTACTGTGAAAAATGGAACACCCAACTATACCGTTGAATGGTGGGGGCCTAGTACCTCAAAATGGGCAACTACGGCATTAAAAAGTTTTCAATTAAAAGATTTAATAGCAGGAGATTATACCGTAAAAATCACGGATAGTAAAGGTTGTAGTAATACTAAAACCGTTAAAATTAATAGTAGTGGAAATGGATTAGATATTAGTTTAGAAACATTAGGCGTTAAATGTGGTGCATTAGCTTCTTTATGGATAGATATCAAAAATGGGACTTCCAAATATGGAGTTGATGTAACTGGACCTGGCGTGAATAAATGGTTTGAGGCAACTAGTTCTAAAATTCAAGTAACAGACTTGCCAGTAGGTAATTTCACGGTGAAAGTGACAGATGCGAATGGTTGTACTGGTACGAAGACCATTGTGATTGAAGATAAAGGAGGGAATTTGGATGTTGCTTTAGAAACGACAGATGCTAGTTGTGGCGGAAAAGGATCTAGTTGGGTAACTATTAAAAATGGTACGCCTAAATTTATCATAGAATTATGGGGGCCTAATAATGCGACTTTCTGGGCAGAAACTAATAGTGCAAGTTTTCGATTATCAGACTTAGACTCGGGAGACTATACCGTTAAGTTTACAGATAAAAATGGTTGTGCGGTTACCAAAACTTTCAAAATAGGTGGCGGAAGTTCTAATATGTCGATGGCTTTAGAAGTCAATAATGCTGGTTGTGAAGACAATGGACGGATTTGGGTGACCATCAATGGAGGAACAGCAGGCTATAAATTGGCATGGGCTGGTCCTACTTCAGGGGAAGCGAATATGGCTAATAATGGTTATCAAATCAATAACCTAAAAGCAGGTGACTATACGCTTACCGTGAAAGACCATTATGGATGTACTAATTCTAAAACCGTTACGGTTTATGGAGCTGGCAATAATTTAACCCTTGCATTAGAATCTAATCCTGCTACTTGTAGCCAAAATGGCTATTTATGGGCGGATGTTAAAAATGGAGAAGGGCCCTATCAAGTTTCTTGGACGGGTGCAGCGGCTGGTTCTATGAATGTTAATAATGCAGGCTTTCAAGTATCAGACTTACCAGCAGGGGCTTATTGGGTTTCTGTTAAAGACAAAAATGGTTGTAGTGTAACTAAAGAAGTGACTGTAGTGAATGGAGGAAGTAATTTAGGGGTTGATTTAGAAGTGAATAACGGAAGTTGTGGTAGCAATGGTTATGTATGGGTAACTATCCAAAATGGAGATGGTCCTTATCATATTGCTTGGACAGGTCCGAAAAATGGAGAAGTTAACTCTGGCAGCAACGGTTATCAAATCAGCGATTTACCTAAAGGTTGGTATAAGGTGACAGTAAAAGATAAACATGGTTGTAAGATTATTAAAGATATAGAAGTGCTTGGTGGTGGTGTTTATACGGTCACTACACAGCAAACGAATGCCACTTGTGGTAAAAATGGAGAGGTTTGGGTAGATATGAATGGAGGTGTTGCTCCATTTAATCTTAATTTGACTGGACCTGTTATTGGAAATACGTCTACTAATGGCTATAATTACCATTTTCCATCTGTTCCTCCAGGCACTTATACTTTATCTCTTCAAGACGCTACAGGATGTGTGGTTAGTAAGGAGTTAACTATTACGAATAGTGGTGGTACTTTAAATGCTTCTGTAGAAACGACTAACGCCGTTTGTAATCAAGGTGGTGCTGCTTGGGTAACTATTAATGGAAATACGGCACCTTATACGATTAACTGGACAGGGCCTGTTACAGGGTCTTATATTTCAAGCGACCCTGGGTATCAAATTCAAAATTTATCAGCTGGAGATTATACCATTTCGGTAAAAGACAATTACGGCTGTTATACCAATAAATCCATTACTATCAGTAACACTGGCAACAGCCTCAATTTGTCCCTCGAAGCTACTAATGCTTCTTGTGGACAAAAGGGGGCTATTTGGACGACTATTACTGGAGGTAAGGCGGATTATACTATTTCATGGACGGGGCCTTCTGCTGGTTCAATGCAAACGAGTACTACTGGAAATAGAATTCCTGATTTAGGAGCTGGAACTTATGAGGTAAAGGTTACTGATAAAAATAATTGTACTACTTCTGTTTCTATTACTATAGGTAGTAATGTACAAGATTTTACTATTTCAACGGAAAGTACCAATGCAACTTGCGGACAGAAAGGTTGGGCATGGATTACGATGAATGGCGGTAGCCCTAATTATAATATTTCTTGGTCAGGACCAATTAATGGTTCGGTTAGTACTTCCCAATCTGGTTATAGGTTGGATAATTTAGTAGGAGGTACTTACACTGTTACAGTGAAAGAATATAGTGGTTGTGAAGATACCAAAACGATTATTATTTATGATAATGGCAGTGATATCGCCTTGAACCTTGAAGCAACAAGTGCAACTTGTGATAGCAAAGGGTCAATTTGGGCAACAATTAGTGGAGGAACAGCAGGCTATAGTTATAGCTGGACAGGGCCTTCTACAGGGTCTATTTCAACAAGTCAAACAGGGTATAGCATAGGAAATTTATCAGCGGGTACTTATACCGTAACTGTTAGAGATTCCAAAGGCTGTGAAACGGTTAAGTCGGTAACGGTTGGTAATAATGTACAAAATTTCAGTATTTCAACGGAAAGTACCAATGCAA